>CAZMDX010000138.1:0-18203 GCA_964564805.1 uncultured Pseudoalteromonas sp.
GCCAATGATATTGTCAGCGCCACAGCTTATATGAAAACCGAATTTGCTAACTGGGCTGTATTTGCAGATGGTAAATACCATATTAGTGATGATTTCAGATTATTATTTGGTCTGCGTTACACCGATGATGAAGTGAGTTTCTCTCATAATAGAAACAGTAATGATCAATACGGACGCAAAGGTGTGGGTGTGCGTGAGTCTAGCCTAGACACTGATTACCAAGGTTCTACCGACCAGTCGAATGTATCAGGAAAATTTGGTGCACAGTTTAACCTCAATGACGACAGCATGGTCTATGCCACGTACTCTCAAGGTTACAAGGGACCGGCATTTAACGTATTTTACAACATGTCTGATAACGATACCCTTCCCATTGGTAAAGAAACGTCAGATGCTTACGAGCTGGGCTATAAATACGCGAGTCGTGACTTAATTTTTAATGCCGCTATTTTTCGCACTGAAATTGATGGGTTTCAAGCTAATAATCCAGAATTGTTAGATGGTGTGTTTATCACGCGTTTAACTAATGCCGGCTCTGTTATCACCCAAGGAATTGAGTTTGACTTCATGTGGCAAGCAACAGACGCACTCACACTAACGGGTGGCTTATCTAGTGTTGATGCTGAGGTAGATGAATTCCGTTGCCCTGTAGGTTTACTAACGTGTGACGGCAACTCTGGTGCTGACTTACCTTTCTCACCCGACCTAAAGTATTCAGTAACGGGTGAATATGTGTGGGAATTAGATGATATGGCCATTTATCTAAATAGCTCATATGTCTATACGGATGAAATTTTTGCTGGTGCACCAGGCGCTGACGCAACTGCTGTTACTCTTCTACCAGATTACGCGATACTTAACGCTAGCTTAGCTTTCTCCTTCGATGATGATAATTATAGGATTTCTATAATCGGTAAAAATCTAACTGACGAGAGTTATGTTACCACTTATAGTGGCGACAACTTCCGTTACCAGATCCCACGGGATGCGGATCGTTACTTTGGTGTTCAGTTACGAGCGAAATTCTAAGACGCTTTTGTGTGTGTTGGCGCTCTGCTTCATATGAAGTTTGAGCGCTTTTTTATGTCAGTTCCTAATCTTTTGTATGATAGCCGTCAATAAAGAAATAAAGATAGAGGTAAAATAGAAACAAATTTTTCTTATCCTACCGCTAATATCGATGTTTTATCACTACACCCACCTTGTCTTAAATGGCAGAATAAAGAATTATTCTACTAACAATCAAGTTATTACAAAGCCAACCGTTATTTTAAACAGTATTTCCCCGATAGTCTGTGTATACCATCATTGCAGATCCTTATTGAATTTGAATAAGAAAAACTATCTAGGGAGTCATCCACTCGATGGGGAAATTGTCTTTAACTAATTGATTAATACTCACATTTAAAATGTTGTATTGTTCACCAACATTTTCAGCAAACCTTGATGGTAAATAACTACGAGCTATTATCATTGAATTGGGGTACTTATTTTTTAGCCACAATGAAGTTCTAAAGTTATCTTCTACTGAATCTGTACATAAAATGATAATGGGTTGAGTATTAATCAAATCCACCTTGGCACGTAATTGTTGCCATACTTCTGGATGGGAAATATTACCTTCAAATATTTCCCTATTACAAAAATTAGCTAACTGATGCTGCTCGTCCACTACCTGAATACGTCGTTTGGCATCAATACCAATAATTGCAATAGTATCAATCTCTTTTTGTGCATAATGTTGTAATTCTTCAAGAATGGTTTGACCAAACAAACCAAAGCCAGCGATCACGACGACGTCTTTAGGTACTGTTTGCACGAAGTGCGAAATCAAGTGCTGTTTTACTAAAGCTGATGCTGCCAGTTGGTAAGCATTAAAATTGATACACTGTTTGGCAACTTCAGAATCAGCCATAGAACGCATAAAGCGAATGCTATTGCAGTGAATAATAATCTTACCTTTGAGTGAGGGCTGTAACTGCAAAATCTTATGCGCGGCTTCATAATTTTGAAAGTTATCTTTGCCAAGTAATAAAACTTTTTTAGCTTTATGCAGAAATAATTTAGATAAAAAATAACTACGAGTAATATCACCGGTGATCACTATAGCGTGATAACGGCGTTTCAATTCTTCTTCTCGTATTGGAGATATTTCATCACATATAAACAGTAATGGGACCTTAGGCTGGACTAACCTAAGCTGTTTTAAATAGGTAATTGTCAACTCGTCTGAGCCAGAGACCACAATATGATTGCTGATCCGCCGAAAATGCCATTTGTAAGGAGAGATGGTTTTGATTACCGCTTCGATAATAGTGGATGCGGCCAGCATAGGTGAACCAAAATAGCTTAGCCAAAGCATTAAACGGGCAAATAAGGGGCCATCGACGGGTGTACCCAGGTCCAGTCCACCCATGACAAATAAACCTAAACTGTAATAGGCTTTGGTCAGCATATCGGCATTTTGAACATCAGGGCGCTCAGATAATGACACTCCCATCATCAAAGCCAAAAAAGCACACAGAAAAAATACTACAGCGGCAGACCATCGCCAGCTGTAATTAAATGTTAATAAAGACATCATGCTCACCTTTGCGTGTTAAATAATTAACTAGTTGGGTCAAGTTCACAGCTATGGAAAAATTATAGAATAAACCAAAAATATATAAATCATGGACTTCTAGGTTATCATCATGAACGAACAGCGTCTCATAATGCAAGCTATCATAGGGCACTGAAGCTGAGGGGGATAGCAATGATATGGCTCACTTAAGATGTTTAACACAGCAAAGCAATATTGATACACGAAGGTTAAATCTCAGGTTCCATTACGGGAAAAAAGGTGATAATAATCAATCTGCTATTTTAATACAGGCATCAAGTGACTTGGAATTGGAGAGCGGCGACTGACTGCTATGGGGCTGTAATGGGACTCGAGATAATCAAGTATTTTTTGCTCTTGGTCACCAAGCGGCCACAATCCTTGAGATTTTTGCATCCAGCGGATAGTTTCCAACCAATTGTCTCGTGTCATACGATTTTGTGTCACCAGTTTTGCAGAGTGGCAGGCAGTACAATGAGCACGTACAATTTCATAGTGTTCACTTACAACAAAACCTGAAATGGGGTCATAAATTGTTTGCTGCTGTGCCTGTGCTGATGGGGCTATTGTACCTAGTCCAAGCGCGAACAGAACAGACATGTACTGGATGTTAATTGATAACACTCTAAACAACCTGCACAGCGATACGATGACAAGCGTTATTCAAGTAACCCTTTGGATTCCATCCAGGCAAAACCATAGGCTGACTCACTCCATCGCTGTCCGTGGCTTTTGCCCATACCTCGTAATAACCTTTTTGCGGAAAAAACAAGGTGGAGTGCCAATGTTGCCAAGCATTTCGGTTTAAGGCTTTAGATACTTTGACCCGTTGCCAAGTTTGACCAAAATCTATGGATACCTCTACCTTATCAACTTGTTTATCACCTGCCCATGCGTGACCATTGACGCCTAGTTTGTTAGCCAATAGATGTAACTCGCCTGATTTAGGGAAAGTAATCAATGACTTTACTGGCATTGCATGGATGATACACATATCTTCATCTGCTACTTTGGCGCCAGGAGCGACGGCGTTACAAGGCACTCGATAAGCAGTTCCGGTCATCTTAGCGCCATCATGTACTTGGTTTCGGATAACAATTTTTTCTAACCACTTGCCTGAGGTAGAGGCTGGCCAGCCTCCAAATACTAAGCGTAATGGATGGCCATTCATCACAGGTAAATCGTCGTCATTCATCGCCCAGGCGATCAACGATTCATTTTCTAACGCTTTATGTATTGGTACGCCGCGAGAAATGGGGTCTTTGTTCGGGTCGCCACTTAAGTGTGAGTCTTTTCCATAATAACCAATATAAACAGCATCATCTTTTACGCCTACATCTTTCAATACATCAGCTAATCGCACACCTGTCCATTTAGGGCAACCTACTGCTCCATTTGTCCATTGATTACCTTTAGCGGGCGGACTAAATTCAGCACGTCCATTACCACCGCATTCAAGAGTTAGCTGATAGGTATAATGAGTAAAGCGCTGTTTAAGATCTGCTAATGTATAGGTTTTGCTTTGTTCGGCCGACTCACCTTCAATGGTCAGTGTCCAACCTTCAACATCAATTTTTTGTGGAGGAATGCCATTATTACGAACAAACAATTTGTCTGCTGGTGTCACATCATCATTGAGTAAATGAGCGGGTGTTTCAACATTTACAGGTCTGTCGTTTAACACCACTAGTTCTGAGTCTTTGCCAGGGATGAAGAAAGGAGTTAATGTCTGTGCAAAGGCCACTGGAGTAGCTCCCAAAGGCATAAAACGGGCAAATACTATCTCACTACCAATTAGTGTAGTCATGGTCGCTATCCCAGATAAAAAACGACGTCTATCAATAGGGGTTTGGTGATCTAGTTGCAGCTTACCAGCTGATATGTTTGTTTGTTGTTTAACACTTGTATTGGTCTTGCTCTTAATATCACTCATATTAGACCTTGATGGTTAAATGTAAGGTAAGCTTATTAGGATTAATCCAGCTATCCAAAGTGTTTCTAATACTAAAAGTAAAATAGGTTTCAGCCCTACTTTTAATAATTGACCCAGGTTTGATTTCATACCAATAGCAGCAATTGAAATGACTAAAGCAAAACGTGAAATATCTGTGGCACCTTGCGTCACAACTTTAGGTAAATCGACTAAGCTATTTAGTGTCATCAACAACACAAAGGCAATTAAAAAGGCAGGAATACCAGGGGGTTTAGCATCTGAAGTTTTGTCTAAATTCAATCTAAGTACTAACAATATACACACCACTACGGGCATTAAAAACGCAACTCTAACTAATTTAGTTAATGTGGCTAGATCACCCGTTTCTTCTGATACAGAATACCCAGCACCCACTACTTGAGCCACATCATGAATAGTACCTCCTAAGAAAATACTAGTATGAGTGGGATTTAAATTAAGTAGGTCTGCCACTATTGGGTACATCACCATTGCCACTGTAGACAGGGCTGTGACAATAACAATTGTTAGTAATGTATCACGGTCTTTATCTTTACTATCGGGTAATACTGCGGCAATTGCCATAGCTGCAGAAGCGCCGCATATACCAACAGATCCACCCGTTAGAACACCAAAACGTTTCTGTAAGCCAAACACTTTAGCTAAAACAATACCAAGGCCAATAGTGCTGGCAATGGCCACTATTAACAACAGTGCAGTTTTCCACCCCAGCGCGGCTAAATCACCAAATGCAATACGTAAACCTAATAACCCCACACCTACACGCAAGATATGACACGCAGTAAACTCAATGCCCTCTTTGCATGAGGTGCCTTCGTACAAAAACGACATAGCAATGCCTAACAATAAGGCAAATAGCATAGCAGGCGCGCCGTAATGTTCACTTAAGAACAAGGCAGCTAAACCAACAATGACAGAAATTAAAACACCCGGCAGCTTAGTTTTTATATACAATTTATTGGCTCGTATGGTGGTAAAAATTTTCGGAAATAACCGTTACAATGTGCCTAGTCGATGGCTAAAGAAACCAACACTTGTCGTTTACGCTCACCCAAAAATGGGCGCCTACCATGCATTGTCATATAATTATCAACCAATGCAACATCTCCGTCTTGCCAAGGTAAATCAAAAGTATACTTTTTAGACAATTTCACTGCCAACTGCAACCCCTCAACTGGGATATCGTCACCATCCCCAAACGTAATGGCACTAGAAGGATTTTCGCGTACACCTTTCCAGCCCATATATGCAGCAATCAATTGATTATAAAACACTTTTTTGTCGTTACCCATATCGATCACAGCAGGTAATACTGGTGTGGTAGCGCGTAAACTACCATCAGCCAGCCATTCCCAGGTATATCCCAACAGAGCCAATTTTTGTTCGGCTTCTGTATCATTTTGTACGCTTAACGTGCTCTTCCAACTGCGCCCTTGACCTGAGTTAGGATCATCTTCTGCTGGCATCTGAGTGGTATATTTAAGACCCTTTTTCACAAAATCAGCCGCAAGTTTTGGCATTTTTTTCGCTAGGTCTTCAAACAACATATCAGAGCGACATAGAGGTGTTTCGCCTCCTTCATCGGCAGCACTTTTACAAAAGAAAAACACTTTACTTGGCGAGATAGGTGTTTGCGCCATTTCATGGTGTAAGAATATTTCAACATCCTTGGGTGCTTCATTAGCGGTAAATACCCGTTCGGTGTAGTTTATCCTTACAGCATTCGACAATGATTCTTTGTAAGTGAAATTCGGATAACCGAAAGAATTTGAGAACTCATCAAACGTTTCAGCCGAATTCACAGGAAAACCTCTAAATAAAATAGCACCCGTTTCGCGTAACTTGGCCTCAAGCTCAGTCATATTGGATTTAATCCAATGGGCACATTCTTGCTGCGTTGTCAGTGAACCATCGTTGACCACTACACTAGGAAAAATTGAACCTGAGCAGTCCAACTGATGTGGTACTTCTACATAATTAATAGGTTGCATAAGTTGGCAAGTCTCTAATCGTAAATAGGATAAAAAGTGTTAAAGGCCGCTTCACAGAAATTACCCGGATCATTAAATCGCCTATTGCTGTTAAGCGCTGAAATTCCCTCCATTTCTTGTGAAGTCAGTTCAAAATCAAAAATATCTAAATTTTCTTTTAAACGTTCTGGACGGGATGTTTTTGGAATAATAGCGTTGCCTCGTTGTATGCCCCAGCGTAACACTACTTGTGCAGCCGTCTTTCCTAGTCTTTTCGCTGCCTGTTTTACCACTGTTTGTTCCAACACAGATTCTGCCGCACCAGCCATATCTAACTCTAGGTAGGATAACGCTCCAAGAGGTGAGAAAGCAGTAACCTGAAGTTCATACTGGGTGGCTAAACGCATCAATCTGTCTTGAGTTAAATAAGGATGCGACTCCACTTGTAATACCGAGGGCTTAATTCGAGCATAAGACATCAAATCATGTAATAGGCCGGTATTGTAATTACACACACCAATCTGTTTGGTTAGGCCTTGTTCATAAAGAGCCTCCATTGCTTGCCATGTTTCAAACAAAGGCACAGCTGCTAATTCCATTTTGCCGACAGTGGGGTCTGTTATCCACTCCGGTGGATAACGATCGTCAAAATCTACAAAAGGTTGAGCGATAGGGAAGTGGATCATGTATAGATCAAGATAATCCAACTGTAAATCAGCTAATGTTTTCTCTAAAGCGGGCCTAACATGTTCCTTAGCATGATAAGTATTCCACAGCTTAGATGTCACCCACAAATCTGCACGGGTGCATAGTCCTTCATCAATAGCGCGCTTGATGCCCTCACCTACCTGAACTTCGTTACCGTAATCACAAGCACTGTCTAAATGGCGATACCCAACTTTAATGGCGTTATACACCGCATCAGCACAGATATCCTGAGGTATTTTCCAAAGACCAAAGCCGACCTTGGGTATCTTTTCATGACTATTTGGCATTTATTGTTTCCATTTTATAAAGCGTGAATTTTATTTTATGTCTTATATAAGACATAAGTTAAGTGAATGCTTAAACTTTGTCAAATTTGGTGTAGAGACAAAAAGAGTATTTAGGGGAAATTGAAATCTTTAGACAGGCAGCCTAAACCAATTAAAATAGCTAAAAGTGCAACTTTTTAAAATAGTGATAAACTAAAATTGCCTAGGAGTCGGGGCCAGGTGCTAGTTAAGGAGTATTGCTTATCATGAAGGTGTGACTATTCACTTTGAAAATATTCCATCTTAAATAAAAAGTTGTGCAGTCAGGCTTTCATTACCTACTTCTTTAAACTGTTGAAAAGAAGTAGGTCGGACAGCAGGTAGACCTAAGCAAAATATAGTTTAAAAAGCATCATCCGGCAGTCGAGTAAAAACAATTCAGATTCAGCGTCTGCATCTAACTATTTAGACTCAAACTGCGTCTTCTTCACCGTCATTGTCACTTTCACCTCGTGTCTTAATCTGCAAACCCTTTAAAAAGTTACGCATTATTTGATCATTACAGGCCCGATATTGGCGATTTTCTGGTTTTCTAAAAAAGGCACTCAATTCATGTTTGCTGATCTTAAATCCACTCAAATCCATTGTTTCTAACACAGCTTCAGCTTGCATATTAAGAGCTATTTTTAATTTCATAAAAATGATGTTGTTGGTAAGTTTCCGCTCAACAGGTGCTTCAACACCTTCGCGTTTACCACGATTCATATTGATCAAACCATTCAAAAACAATGAAAACTGAAGATCAGTAAGTTCAATAAAGGCTGGGTCATCATCTTTGCGTAACCAAGTGTGCAGCTGCGCAACAGTGGCGGGATAATCGGCTTGGGCAAAAATTTCAACCATTTTTGCATCGTTAAAATCGAAGATATAGCGCACACGGCGCATGACATCGTTATTGATCATAATATTCCTAAAAACGAGATTGGTTTATCCAACCTTAAACATGTCATTAGTTTAAAGCTTTTTATGATGATTGCGTCATTTTATTAGAAGATAAATATCTATGGTCTTACTAATTCAATTACATCTAGTCAAAAGCCATAAAATTACTCAGACAAAAACGACAACTGAGGCTTTTATAAGTTGGTATCAACCCGTCATGATTCAGGTTTTTGATCAGCCATTGATACAAATCAGCCCCCTTAAAATAATATTGAGGCGACACTTTCTTATTAATGACAGTGGTACATACTCTCAAATTTAAAAAATAAAACTGATTTGTTGACGCTGGGACTTCATTCTTTTGATTTGCTGCTCTCTTGCAAGGGCTCTGAGCTTGTCCATCCTACTGAGAATATTATCTGCATCCTCAAACATTTGAGCCTGGCTGCATAGATCCGCAGTAAAGTAATGTTCAACGTGAAGGGTGCTATCGTCATAAATACGATTTCCCGCATTATTTGTTTTATTATTTAGCCGATTATTTGCCGTGTTGTTTGCGCTAACACTTGCACCACTGATTAGGTTTGAAAAACTGTTCATGTTGCCTCCAATAAACAACTGTTTATTCATACAGTATATTATCGATTATTAATTGCGCAACTAAATTTTTAAATCTAAGCTCTTCCAGCTTTGGTTATTAAATTATGTTTAAAGCTAAAAGTAGAGTTCGTCTAGTGTTAGCCGGCTCAATAACAGCATCAATTTCCAGAACACTGGCCACTTCTTGGGCTTGGCCTTTTTGATACTGCTCTGCTAAGAGTTTCTCATATAGTATTTTTTTTGCCGATGAGTCCTTTACTGCTGCTAATTCTTTTTTAAAACCGAGCTTTACAGCGCCTTCAAGCCCCATTGCACCAAACTCGCCTGTGGGCCAAGCTATTGTATAACTAGGCTGACTGGTATTTCCGCCCAACAATGCCTGTGCACCTAGGCCATAACATTTCCTTAAAACAACAGCGACGAATGGTACGGTAAGTTGGCTACCTGCAACAAACAATTGAGACAGCCTGCGCACTGCGCCTTTATTTTCATGTTCTGGCCCCACCATAAATCCGGGTGTGTCACACAATACAACGATAGGAATAGAAAACTGCTGGCAAAGATGCATAAATTGACTGGCTTTTTCTCCCGCATCAACATCAATGGCTCCGCCTAATACTTTACAATTACTGGCTAAGACACCTACTGGGTTACCTTGTAAATGCATAAAACCAGTAATAATGGCTGCTCCAAATAGCGCTTTAATTTCAGTAAAAGAATCGGTATCTGCAATAACATGAATGATCTCTTTTACGTCATATACAAAACGCCTGTCTTGAGGTAAAGCTTGATTAAGGGGTTGTTGGTCTGCAAATGTCCATTTTTGTTCATCAACTAATGGTCCTTGAAAATACAGCAGACATTTCTTCGCCATTTCAGCTGCTTGTTGCTCGTTTTCTACCAAAATATCTATGACACCATTTTTGACTTGTTTAGCGCTGGGGCCAATATCAGTCGGTTTAACCAGACCTAATCCACCACCTTCTATCATAGCGGGTCCTGCCATCCCTATCCAAGAAGACTGGGTAGCAATAGTAATATCTGCAGCACCAAATAAAGCGGCGTTACCTGCAAAACAATAGCCATTTGCTACTGATATACGTGGTACTTTTCCTTGTAGACTTGCCCATGTGGCAAAGGATTGGCATTGTAAACCTGAATTCACGGTGGTGATATCTGTATCACCAGGACGACCTCCACCTCCTTCAGTAAACATAACCACTGGATATTTTTTGTCTGCTGCGACAGCCAATATGCGATCTAATTTTAAGTGGTGAAAGTATCCTTGTGTGCCTGCTAGCACGCTGTAATCATTGATTATTATGGCAGCCTGAGTATTTTTCTTTGAGACTAAATTTTGGTTAATGTGTCCTATACCAGTAATAACACCGTCAGCGGCAGTAGCAGATTTTAAATCATCGTAGTCTCGACGTAACCGCTGTGCCGCGACTGCCATTTGTCCGTATTCCATAAAACTGTCTATAGGACATAAATTTTGTACGTTTTGTCTGGCTGTTAGATAACCTTTTTGCTGGCGTTTGTGTCGTTGTTCATTTCTTTGTTTATCAAGTGTTAGCGCTTTTCTGGTCCGCAGCTCATCTAACAGCCTTTGATTGATATTATCAGTGGTGTGTATTGCTTCGGTCTTAACTTTGGTGACGCCATCTGCAAACATATCCACCAGCGGCATGCCTACGAAACACTCATCCTCGACGTTTACAAAAACTTGGCCTATTTTTCCTGAAACCTCGGCGCACACTGTGGTTTGCATTTTCATTGCTTCAATAATAATCAAAGGTTGGTTGATATTTACCTGTTCGTTTTGGCCCACTAAAACGGCTACAACAGATCCTATATTGGGCGCACAGTATGTATGAGTAGGCACGTCTTAACTTCCCTCCAGTAAAAATCGTTCGGCGCGTTCAACTTTGCGCGGTTTTGCTGTAATCACGATGATATCACCGACAAGTAAAAGCATATTCTGGTCTGGCTCTGACAGTTCGTGGTTATCTCTTCTAAGGCCTTTAACGCTAACACGCCATTGTTGTAAATTTAGTTGATGAAGCGATTTACCTACTGCATAGGCGTTTTCTGTCAAAATAACTGCGTGCATAAATTCCATTTTGTCTTGTCTAACGAAATCAAGTTCGGTGGTTTCACCGGGGAAAAACCCGTGCATGTTGGCATAATGCCCTTTCCGTTCTTTGCGCACACGTTTGAGTATTCGAGACATGGGTACACCAGATAACTGCAAAACCTGAGTCACTAACATAAGACTACCTTCGAGAATTTCCGGAACCACCTGTGATGCACCCGCCGCGAGCAACTCTTCCATACGATGATCTTTTCTAGTTCTTACCACAACAGGTAAGTCCGGATACAAACTTTTGACTAAGTGAATAACACTCATCGCTTTTTCATGTTGGTCAAAGGTAATAAGCACTAGTTTGGCTCGCTCAATACCAACTGAACGCAATATATCTTTTTGTTTGACATCACCAAAGTACACGGGCTCTCCTGCACTTTGACTTTCTTGCACGCGGATAGGATCAGCATCAACCACCATATAGGGTATAGCTTCAATTTTTAACAATCGACTAACGGATTGACCCACTCGGCCAAATCCAAAAATCAGTACGTGGTCAGTCAATTGTTGATCTTGGGCTGAAAGTTGCCCTAGCCCTTTAACATTAGGCGTTGCTTCAGGGCTAATTGCTCTAGCAATTTTAGGACTCTTATCGACCAGCCAGGGTGTAATAGCCATGCTCATCACACCAATAGTTAACAATAACGAGCCTTGCTCTGTGCTTAAAATGGCATGATCTACGGCCAGTGCTGCCAGCACAAAGCTAAACTCGCCTAACTGACAAAGCTTAAGTCCGGCTGCCCAAGCATCTTGTTTACCTAACTTAAAAATTTCAGCAGAGATCCGTATGAGTATCACTTTGAGCAATACAATAATTATCAAGCCTAGTAGCGCCCAGTGGATCTGGTTTGGTAGACTATGGAGCTCTAAACGCATACCGATAGTGATAAAAAATAAGCCCATCAGGATATCTCTAAAAGGCCGGATATCAGCTTCTAGTTGATACTTATATTGGCTCTCGCCTAACATCATGCCAGCCAAGAACGCGCCTAATGCCATGGAAAGACCAAAGGAAAAAGCTAAACCTGCAGCCATTAAGGCCACCATAATAGTGGTTAATACAAAAAGTTCATCCGTACGAGTGCGGGCCACTTCACTAAACACTTTGGGTAACACCCATTTACCGATAGACAACAAAATGCCAACGACTAACAACCCTTTCAAAAAGGCCATTGAAATGGCAATACCTAAGCT
This sequence comes from uncultured Pseudoalteromonas sp., assembly GCA_964564805.1. Taxonomy (GTDB): domain Bacteria; phylum Pseudomonadota; class Gammaproteobacteria; order Enterobacterales; family Alteromonadaceae; genus Paraglaciecola. The sequence continues at coordinate 12,401 of CAZMDX010000138.1, forward strand.
TTGTTCGGAATCACTAGCCAACAAAGGTACTAGTATTAACAAAGGCACAACAGCAAGATCTTGAAGTAATAATATACTTACCGCAATTTGTGCACGAGGAGTATTCAGAATACCTAGATCACTGGTTTGTTTAATCACAATAGCAGTAGAAGATAACGCTATAATTCCACCTATCACTAATGATGCTTTTCCGTCAAAACCTAATAAATAGGCTAAGGCCATAAATACTGATGTGGTCAACAGCATTTGTGCCAATCCCACGCCAAATACCAGTTGACGCATAGCTAACATTTTTGGGAGTGAAAATTCTAACCCCAATGAAAATAACAAAAAAACAATACCTAATTCAGCAAAATTCTCCATATCTTCAGGGTGTTCAAATAAAGCAAGTAAATCAGGACCTGCCAAGATACCGCAAAATAGATAAGCCAAAATAGGCGGCAAATTAATACGTTTAAATAGCCAAACAGTTACCACTGCTACGGCCATTAAAATAGTAATATTACCTAAATTCCCGTGCATATCTTATCTGTATCCTTTTATGTTATTTGCTAGGCACAATACTTGCTAATGAATAATTAACAAACGTGTTTGAAGAGTAAATCGTCATTTTATTGTCAGGAGAAACTGTTGGAACAACTTAACCCGTTTTACGACTCAAACGTCGGTGAACCTTATTTCAGCCTAGAAGAGCCCAAGCAGGGACTCGACCATGCTCAGAAACAAGGGTTGACACAAATTCAGCTAAATAAATTCATTCTGAAATTGCTAACAACCATAGACTTACCCAAGCTGAGCAAACTATATTTCCAACAATTACAAAGTACCCTACCGCTGTCTGAACTAAAAATCCAGTTCGAAGACAACAGAGTTAAATTCGGTCGACCAGTGAAAAATGCGCACTTAAAAACTCTCAATTGCGTTCAAAACAACAGCCCGGTAGCTGTTATGGATTATTCATTTACGCAACCTTTGTCCCTAAGAGACTGGCAAATCTTACAACAGATGCATATGAATTTTTGTTTTCCTTTCAAAAATGCATTGGAACATCACAAGGTCAAACAATTTGCCATGAAGGATTTTTTGACTTCATTAGGTAACAGAGCCAGTTACAATGACACTATGGTCAGAATGGCTAATCATTCACAACGACGTCAACAGCCATTTGGCCTATTAATATTAGACATGGATAACTTCAAACAGGTTAACGATGTTCACGGGCATCAAGAAGGCGATAAGGTACTAGTAGCCTTCGCCAATACTATTTTACAAAGCCTTAGAGAGTCTGACTTTGCCTTTAGATTTGGCGGTGATGAATTTTGCTGTTTACTACCAGAAGCCAATAATCAAACCAATAACTTGATTTCAGAGCGTGTCAATAACGCTATCGGATCAAACTTAATACTCCAACAACATAAAATATCTTGTAGCATTGGTAGTACGACCTATCGACAAAATGATTCACACACTGGTATTTTTTCACGTGCTGACGAAGCGCTTTATGCTGCAAAGCTAGCGGGTAAAAACTGTATCAGAACCGCATAGGAAAAAACGGCAGTAAATTGAATTTTCACGGCAAATTGTTGCCGCGAAATCCATGAAATTTCAATATAATTTATTTCAACTTGTGTTGAATATATCGATGAGCATACAAACAATCAAATGATTAAAGTAAACGACGAGTCCAGATAAATAACTTATCTGAATAACACTTTCTCTTGATTGAACCAATACACGCAAAAAGCAAACAAAGCTCCTGCAATAATCACGGTTGAACCGAATATCGCAAACAACTGGTAATAGTCCATTGTGCCTTTGACTAATTCTTTCATTGCAAGTGAAACATTAGTAATGGGCACCCAAGCCCAGCCACCTTTTAACTCTACACCTGGTAAAAGAGCTAACATGATAGGCACGACCACTAAAATAGTCATAGGTCCCATATAACTTTGTGCCTCCTTAAAACTTTTGGCATAGATGGAAATACTCAACAGCACTGCCGCAAAAATAGCCACAACAGGCACTAACATCAAAAAGATAAGTAAAAAATCAGCCATCGCAATCTGCGCCATGAAATCTGCTACAAATTTAATTGCCATGCCTTGGCTTAGAACTAATCCCCAAATCACCATACTAAGCACAGTGATAAGCGCGGTCATAGTCCCAGCAAAGCTAATAGTTAGAAACTTGCCCATCACAATTTTATTTCTATCTATCGGTGAAATTAGTAATGTTTCTAATGTGCCACGTTCTTTTTCGCCTGCGCCAATATCGGTAGCAGGCGCCATCGCACCGGATAGACAAATAATAAAGAGTAAATAAGGCAACATACCACCAATTTTTTCGCCCCAGTTTTCTCTATCATCGGCGGTATTCACTTTCTCTAATACAAGCGGTTCTATCAGTGCACTTTGTTCTGCCGCGTCTAACCCCAAACTAGTAAAAGCACTTTGTTGGAATAACTCAGACTGACTTTTGACTATTTCATTCACTCGTCTGTAAACAAGATTTAGTCCTGCATCGTTAAAATATAGCTTAACGTTAGCCTGGCCATTTTTAAGCACATCGTTAGAATAATTTTCTGGTATTTCCAATACAAAATCGACTATGTCGTTGCGAATAATCGAGGTATAATCAGCGTTCGTTTTAATTTCAACAAGATTAAACTTTTCTGGTTGTTGAAGCTCCTTTACAATGTCAGGTGCATACTGGCCGCCTATCAAAGCATAATTGAGAACTTGAGTTTCAGCTTTGTCTATTGCTTGTTTACTCACAAAACCCACAATGCCTGCAATCAGTGGGAAGATTAATAACGGTAATGCAATCATAAAAAATAATGTTTTACGGTCGCGAATTAGTTCTTTTATTTCTTTTTTAAATACTAACCACATATTTTATGTCTCCCTATTCGCTAGCAGTAGTTTGAATGGCAGTCATAAACGACTGGTGTAATGAACCTTCGGCGAGCGCTTTAAAGCTAGCGATATCCCCATCAAACATTGTGCGGCCTTGATCGATAACCGTCACCTTGTCACATAATTCTTGTACTTCATCCAGATGATGAGTCGAAAAAATTACAGGGGTACCCTGTTCTTTCAAACCACGAATAAATTCGAGTACCGTTTGAGTAGCCATAATATCTAAGCCTGTTGTGGGTTCATCTAAAATAACCAGCTCTGGAGAGTGAACAACTGCACGTGCAATAGCTATTTTTTGTTTCATACCCGTTGAAAAATTTTCTGAACGTCGGTCTAAAAAGCTATGCATATCTAACAAGTCGGCTAGTTCTTTTATACGATTGGCGATAGATTTTTCGTTCATCCCATGTAACTGACCAAAATAGTGTATGTTTTCACGCCCTGTTAAACGGCCATATAAACCAGTTGAACCAGATAAAAAACCTATTTTTTTGCGTGCGATTACGGGTTGAGCTAATACATTCTCACCATCTATTACTACACTGCCATTATCAGGTTTTAAGGCCGTAGATAACATACGTAACGTAGTCGTTTTACCTGCTCCGTTAGGGCCAAGTAGCCCTAATACCTCGCCTTTTTTACAGGTAAATGACACATCTTGCACTGAATGAAAGAAGCGACCTTTTAGTCTTGGGTCTTTTTTTTCTTGTTCACTGAGATTTTTAGGATTTTCAACGGCAAATTTCTTAGCTAATTTTTTTATTTCAATCATTCCATTTCCTGATTTGTTACTGCTGTTATGTATAGTCCTTTAATTTTGTGATTTATTACATGCGAACGAGAAAAAAAATATGTAACAATATTAGATGAGTTTGAATTAATACTAATAATATTGGTTTTATATCACAGCAAAATAACTTATTGAGGAGATTTGTATGCACAAGGTCAGTAACCCATTCCAGGCCATGAAAGATATTTTTATTAAACCTAATCAGGTATTTGCCACTATCAATGAAACACACAATTGGTCTTGGATACCTTTCATTTGTATATCTATAGTGGGTGCTATACCCGTTTATATGTATTTCAACTTTGTAGACTTTAGTTGGTATACCGAATTTATGGTGCAATCCATGGCAGGTAACTTAAGTCCAGCTGAGCAAAGTATGCTGCGTAATAACATGACGGACCAAGCACAAAGTCTATGGGCAGGCGTTTTCAGTTCAATATTTGTTGTTATCTTGAGCAATGCAATATTAGCACTGTATCTTAATATTTTTACCAAGGCAGATGAAGAATGTGTCCAAGGTTATACTGACTGGTTCGGGTTTAGTTGGTGGGTCAGTACCCCTGTGATCATCAGCAGTTTGATCGCGGCACTAGTGGTGTTATTAGCGACCAATAATCAACTATCACCGATGAGTTTATCCCCTACTTCCATGGCGTTTATTTTTAACATAGGCATGGACTCAGCTTGGTCTTCATTTGCCCAAAGCATTCGTTTTGAATCTTTTTGGAGCATGTATTTAATTGCTGTTGGATTAAGTCAATGGACACAACTCCCAACTAAAAAAACGTATGTAATTGCCATCGCACCCTATGCCATTATTTGGATAGGTTGGGCATTAATTGTGTTGTTTTAATTCAGGTGGAAGTAAAGTTTGAGGCCTGAAATAATCGGTATTTGCATAAAATTCTGGATTATTATTGGCATCCCATACATCAGGGATCCCTAATAATGGTATCGGACTAAATGGCTTGTGTTTGGCAAACAAATTAGTGCGGCGGATTTGACTAACTAATAACGCATCAACTTGAGCCACTTGTTGTGGGTAAGACAACGTTGAAAATTGGCTGTCTACTTCTAACGTTAAGCATTTGCCTGTTAAACCAATAAAGGGATCCAACAACATCTCCAAATTGGCATGACCAAAGATAAAGCTGTTTATTTCACGGCCCCAGTACTGCCTGTTTTCGACAAAAACAGATCGCCACTGATGCTGCTTTAAATTTTTCATTAGCATTGAAAAAACAGCTGAACGCTGATAGGTAATAATGACCCCACACTCATCGAAGTGAGTTAAGTTATTTCTTCTTAAATTTCTGGGTGAAAGCCCATGTTCTTGAATATCTTCAACATGTTGTTGATTTAACAATCGTTTGGATTGCGGGAACTGCAGCCAAATTAAACCGTTAAATAAGTCATGCCAACTGTTGGGCCGAGTCGGAATAATATGTTGTTGATGAATAATTTGCTCGTAATAGTTATCAGACTCGATAAGTTGGCTTTGACAAACAAAATGGGGAATGTCTACATTGCCCCCATTTTTCTTTAAGTCGTTAAGGCCTTGAGCATTTGGCCAATCAATAAAGCGAGATAAACCAAAAGCTGATTCAAGTTGCTGCATCGGCAACATTGGTAATTGTCTAATAAAATCGTGGTTCCAAACTGTCACAATTGCCCTTGATATTGATCTGCTGTAAAAAGGACGTTTATAATCTTTAACCTTTACAACTACAAGAGCAACTATATGAAAACTTGCCACAAGCTGCTGATGCTTTGCCTACCCATGACATTGGCTTTCTCAGCCTGCCAAGACAAACAAGTCGAAATTCCACCGCCGGTGGCCGATAACTTCAACAATGTTTATCAAGGTATTAACACGGATGATTTGAAAAAACATATCAAAACATTAGCTTCGGATGAATTTGAGGGCCGCTTACCTACCACTGTTGGCGAACAAAAAACATTGGATTATTTGGTCAACGAATTTAAAAAACTTGGCTATCAACCCGGTAATGGTGACAGTTATTTACAACCGGTAGAATTAATTGAAATGACCGCTGACCCAGATATGACCTTGACCATAGGCGAAAATGACTTC
>CAZMDX010000139.1:0-4228 GCA_964564805.1 uncultured Pseudoalteromonas sp.
CTTAAAATAAACACTATTACCACTAAGGTTAAGTTAAAAGCATAACCAATTTTTCGTTTTGCTGGACATAAAGATGTCAGTAGAAGCAAAAAAATTAAGTCAATCACAGGGAACATCTATAAATCATATCCCTCTAAATGAACAATATAGATGCAACCATAATGGTAATGTTCATCCTCAATTAAATGTCGTCTCACTTTTTTAACTTATTGGCCCTGTGTGATAGTTGCTTTCTATTGTTAAGGAACCTTTATTTTTCAGGGTCATCTATTTTATAGACATATAAAAGATAACCTATTGAAAGGCCATTTTAAAAAGTAAACAGAATCAATCACTTGCCTTCCATGTTGAATATTTCAGTGACCAGTAGCCAACTCCGTTCAAGCATATTTTCGTGTTATTTAAATACCGTCGTCAAGTGCAGTGAGGATTGGTGAAGCATCAGAACTATTGTCACAAGCTCAGTCTAAGACTGTGTTACGTCTTTTTAAAAGATATGTTCAATCATCGCATGGCATTTTTTTAACCCTTGACGTCCCTGTTTCGGCAGAGTCATTATGCATAGCTGTTTTAATTAGGCTATTACCGGCGCAAGTTAAACTTGTGTAGTAATCTTTAAGTTTATTTGCAGATGTTGCTGCGTTTTCACAATTTCATTAAGAACCATTAGATGTGATTAAAAAATCTACAGAGAGATACATAATTATTAATTCTAATAACTCGGTAAGATCACAAATTACTGCTGACTAGATAGCTCTATTTTGGTGATTTTTTATAAAAAAAAATTGTTACACCCTTATTTTAATCGGCCTTGGCTCGCCAATGTCAAAGCTTAGCAACACAGATTAGTTTTTATTTATGAAACTTCAGACATGTAATCGTTGCTTATCCTAACCAATTATTACATAACGTTTGGTTGATGATTTCTAAAGCTATAGTGTCGTTATGTGCCTGAGCAGCAATAAAAGTGAGTTGTTTGAGTTTTTTATCACGTAAAACACTAAGCTGTACTGATTGTCCAAGAGATAAAAAGTTAAGCTGTGCGATTAGGTTTTCTTTACTTACCACCCATTTGTCGATGGCTATTAATACATCACCTACTTGTAATCCAGACTCATAAGCCGCAGTTTTTTCACTGACTTGAACGATTTGTATACCTATGTCTCGCGCTTTTATTTGTGCGCCGAATTCGATTTTAATTGGCGATGTTGCTATTACACCTCCCTTGTCATCGATATTTTCTCTAGGCGAAAATTGACACTTTACGCCAAATTTGTTTAGTAGCTCGTTAAACGGTAACTCTTGGGTAGAGTATAAAGCGGATTGGAAAAAATCATGTAAATCTAAATTCAGCTGTGTTTTAACGATCCTTTGTACAACGTCTATTGGGGTAGGGATATGGAGTTTGCCGTGTTGATTCCACAAATATCGCATTACGTCATCTAAACTATAGCTTCCGTTGCTTCTGTGTTTTATTAATAAATCCAGACACATAGCCAAGATAGCGCCTTTGTTATAATAACTAACAATATTATTGATGGCGCTCTCATCTTGTTTATAAAACCTTGTCCAAGCATCAAAACTCGACTCAGTAATAGTTTGTTTAAAGCGACCTTTGTTACGTACAAGTCGGGTGAGGTTTTGACCTACTATTTTTAAGTACTCTTGTTGACAGATTACAGAGCAGCGCAGTAGGCTAAGATCGTCATAGTAACTAGTAAATCCCTCATAAATCCATAATTGTTCTGTGTATTGTTCTTGGTCTAATGCTGCGCCAAAAAGCTCTTCAGGTTTAATCCTTTTCACATGCCAAGTATGAAAAAACTCGTGACTGCACAAACTTAGAAATACTTGATAACCATCGGTCATTTTATGTGGATTAGACAAGCTGGGTAAATCGTTTCTGCTGAACATTAATGCGGTAGAGCTCATATGTTCTAAACCGCCAAAGGCATTATCTGTTAACAAGGTGATAAATTGATAACACTTGACTGGGGGCTTATCAGCAAAAAATTCTATATGGTGTTGGCATATTTTTGTTAGATCTTTTGTAATACGCACAACATCTGCTTGATGGCCACCTGCAAGTATCAATTCAAAATCTACCCCTGCAGCAGAAAATGGTAAAACATCAAATTCACCTAGCAACACAGGATGATCGATCAATTCGTCATAGTGTTCGGCCCAGTATTCCCCAAATGCATGCTTATTTTGCATCTTGCTGGGCATAGAAGACGCCACTCTCCAATGGCATAATTCAGGTAATGTCGGTTTTTCTAATGTTAATGTGCACGGTTGATCTGTTTGTCCAACCACGGCCAAAAACATATTGGTACCGTTGAAAAATGCTATTTCATCATTTATGTACGCGCCTCTTACGGATAAATCAAAGGCATATACCTGATACTTAATATTTAATGCAGTGGTAACGACTTGTAACTTCCAAGTTTGTTTATCAATTTTTTGGATGTTTACTTCTTGTCCAGAATCATCTTTCGCACTGATAGTGATAATGTTTTTGGCAAAATCACGGATCATATAACTACCTGGGATCCACGCAGGTAATGTCAATATTTGTCCATTTGTATCAGGATGTTCAATGCGTAAGCTCACATCAAATATATGCCCTGTAATACATGAAACGTTAACGCAATAATGAATAGGTATTTGATGAGTATGCATGGTGTATCTCTGTTTGGTAATAAAGAAATGAATTTGATGGCTCTGGCATATAAATAAACCGTAAAGAGTTGTTGTTTACATAAACTTTATTTAAAATTGTTGTAGTTTTTATGATGCTAATGATAGCAACAAAGTTGAGCAAGGATTATTAAATAAATGGCAATTTTGCAGGAGAAGTTTGGGCTGTCGAATGAAGATTTAAAGAAAATTCGTTCTATGCGTCCAGGCAGACCCCTTGATTTACAATTAACTGCTACCACAACCGTCAAAAGGGTGAGAACCGAATTTGTAGGTATGGACGGTACGCGTTGTATAATTTTTAAATACCCAGATGAAGGCAAATGGGGTTCATTAGGTGATGGGATCTCTAAAGATAAGACTGTAGTCGCAAGATATATTCTTGAAGATGACACAGGTGAGATCATAGCTTTCAAAGTTAAAGTTCTCCTAGTCAGCACAAAACCAAGTCATTTAATCTTCACTAGCTTTCCCCTTGCTATTCAAATACATAATTTACGTGCGGATCCCAGAGTTCAAACTCGAATTGCGACCAACATTTTTGATGTCAATAGCGATTTAGTTATATGCGACTCTGTGGTAATAGATATTTCTATAAACGGTTGTCAAATAAGTATAGATAAAGGTGTAGATGCTACAAAACCAAAACTTTTACAAGCTGTAAAAATGTTTTTTGCAGTATCTAAAAGCAAGAACGTTTTACTCAAGGGTACTATTATGAACTGCAAGTCTGATGAGGTTAGCTTATATTATGGCGTTAAATTTGAATCATCAAACGAAGAAGTAAACCAATTAATGCAAGATTTAATGTTGTTCAAGCAGTAATACACATATTTGATTGGTAACCGAGTAGGTTTTAATTGATGCAAGTAAATTGAATTGTTAAAGTAACGTTAATAAAATGCTGATGAGGTTTACATGCGTCAAATAGAGTTTCTGTTAAATGAGTATGGCGAAAGTCACAAAAACAAAACAAATATTCTTATCCATGCAATAGCAGTCCCGGCGATATATTTTGTCACCCTAGCGCTTGTTTGGTCAATTCCTACACTTAATTTTATGGATTACTTTGCTATTACTTGGGCACATATAATTGTTATCCCGACGTTATATTATTATTTTCGTTTGTCTGGGCCAATAGGTGCAGCTATGACACTATTATCCATATTGTCATTTTTTGGTATTAAATTATTGGTAGCACTTGATATTTCTGTGTGGCAGTTCAGTATTGCATTATTTGTTGCGATGTGGATTTTGCAATTTGTAGGACACAATATTGAAGGTAAAAAACCAAGTTTTCTAAAAGACGTGCAATTTTTATTGGTGGGGCCTGCTTGGTGGTGGGTGCATTGGTTAAAACGTTTAAATATCCACTATTAATCTTATCTCTTAAATTTACACTCAGTTGCGTTAAATCAACACCTATCTCAGACCAAGGAGACTATTTCTTGGTCTAATTTTTTGTATACTATCCCCTTGTTTATCATTCAGGAATATACGTGCCTAATTGGGAAAAACTAGTCGATAG
>CAZMDX010000140.1:0-1984 GCA_964564805.1 uncultured Pseudoalteromonas sp.
CATCCATAAACACAGTAAAACTATTGGCTAAAAGCCTGTATTTATGGACCTGAATTATCATTTGTGGGAAAACAAAAATAGATTTTAGAAGAACAATAAATGCTGTCGTGTTAACACCCTGCTGAGAATTAGTTTGCTCTCAACCTGACATCTATCTAAGCCAGGAATAGACATAATCTGAAAGACGCAAAAGTGCCAAAAGCAGCTATACGGTTAGTTGTCTTTATTTTTAAATTTCTCTACTGAGCAGACGTTGATCTTTGCTACCATAACAAGAAATTTGAGCATAAGGAGGCATCGAGCTTTTGTGAAGCTATGATAATATATAGAGTCATATTACCGAGACTTTATGCTCGTTTGTGAGGCAGGTTTAAGCTCATTGATGCTGTTAATATTCAGTCTATGGAGATTAACCATGAGCCTAAAGCTCTCATTAAGTGGTTGGATCTTACAGTTGATTTGGATTCGATTTCATACCACTAACGTCCCGCTAAATGATGGGGTTATTTGGCAAGTATTTTTGTTTTTGTTACAAAACCCAGCATTTTTTGAAATCTGTTTTGAGCGATTTGTTTGCAGCTAGGATTCATTTTAGCGGTGTCATATTATTAATAATATGGCACCGCTGTTATTCTTGTTTGTCTTTAAATAAAAGCGATGTCTAAGGTAAATATTAACTTTAAAACACCTTACCAAATTGCTGAATGACCACTATCCTTTCAATAAAAGACAATATCAAAAAGCTAGAAAACAGCTTTATTATCTGTAAATTAATGCTTTGAACTGTAAAATAAAATTTATCGTTCCTTATATTTCTTTAAGCTTTTTCAGTTGCTCTTTAGCGTGTTTATTCTCCGGCTTTAACGTAAGTACCTTTTTATAATACTCTATTGCTTTATGTGTATGACCTAGCAACCAATAAGTTTCTGCTAAGCTATCATATGTGTTGGCACTTAAAGGGAACAGATATGTATTTAGTTTGAAAATTTCTAGCGCTTGTTGCCGCTTCTTTTGATTAATCAGTTTATAACCCCAAGTATTTAGCTCGTCCTCTTCGAGCTTTAATTGATTGATTTTCTGCAACGCTTCCACAACCTGAACAGCCTTTTCATATCCTTTTGACTCTAACGCCTCCCAGAGTACTTTTATGGAAGGAGACAGGCCAAAACCATTTTCCATTTTCATTTCAGGAATATAAAAGCCTGCAATTTCATCAATAAAGAGTGATGGAATAGAGCCTACTAGATTGGTGAGTACTACAATTGATAAGTCATCTTCTGGATAAACAAAAAATGCGGCACGATTTCCTCCAGCGGGAGCAACAGCAGGGTGTTCAAGCCTACCAACTGTAGGCCATCCTAATGCATAACCGTTTAACAAATTATTAAAGCCTTTTGTTTTACCGTTAGTGAGTACCGCCGGTGTCCATAAAGTCTTGATACTTGATGGTTTATTTAAGAGCTTTCCGCTTTGCAAAGCAATGACCCAATTAGCAATCTCTTTAGCGGTAGCACTCATGCCTGCTGCAGTATGAAGAAATATAGGGAAGTCAATAGGTTTTATGTTCGCTATTTCGCCCGAGCCATAAATATAAGTATAACGACGCGCTGAGTGTGTTATCACATCATGAAGGTTCGAAAAACCTGCTGCTTCGGTCCTTTTCATATCTGCTATTTGTAATTGATGTGTTGTTATATAGTCCGTAAAAAGTTGACCACTAACATTCTCTATAATTTTACCTATCAACAAATACCCCGTTTGATTATAACTAAACTGGGTATTGGCTTCAAAATCTAGCGGCTGTTGTTTAACTAATTCCCATGATGCCTTTGCGCCTTCATTAGAAATTAATTTACCCGTGTCACCATTCATTATATCTGGCAGCCCTGAAGTATGGGTTAATAACTGTTTTATGGTGACGTTATGCCACTCAACGGGTAAATCTGGTAAATATTGAGATATTTTGGCAGACAGCTCAAGTTTA
>CAZMDX010000141.1:0-4339 GCA_964564805.1 uncultured Pseudoalteromonas sp.
GCTTTTTGGGTAGCGCTATATACGGCTAAAACATCGTTACCATCCACTCGGATCGTTCTAACCCCATAACCTAAGCCTCTAGAGGCTATGCCATCACCTTTGAATTGTTCTTCTGAAGGTGTTGAGATGGCATAGCCATTATTTCGACAGAAAAAGATAACGGGACAACTCAGCACTGCTGCCATGTTAAGTCCAGCATGAAAATCGCCTTCAGATGCAGCACCCTCACCAAAATAACAAATAGTAACGGCTTCAAGTCCGGCCATTTTCTGCCCATAAGCATAACCACTAGCCTGTGGTATCTGGGTACCTAAAGGTGAAGAAATGGTCATAAAATTCAGGGTTTTAGAGCCATAATGGATAGGCATTTGCCTACCTTTGTTCAGCTCATTTTGATTACTGAACATTTGGTCCATAAATTCTTTACTCGTAAAATCTCTGTAGGCCAGTGCACCTTGCTCACGATATTGCGACATGATCATATCTTGAGGTTCAAGTGCTGCAGCGCTAGCAACCGTTGATGCCTCTTCACCTGTACAAGCAAGATAAAAACTTATCCTGCCTTGGCGCTGTGCGGCTACCATTCGTTCATCTAACACCCTGATGTATTGCATTGTTTGTAGGATTTTGAGCGCAGGTTGTTGAGTAATTTCTGGTAACACTGCTTTGGGGTGTATTGTCCCGTCTGGTTGTAAGACTTGTAACATTGGAATATCAATCAGGCCATTTTCAATGACATTTACCTGATGGATAAGCCCTATATTAGCTAAATGGTTTCTATCTTTCATTTACCGACCTATGGCGTGAAGCAAACGTAGACTAAGTGTTTGTTTATTGTAATTAAGATGTTAATACTAGACGAATATTAGAGGTGAGGCGTTGCCAATTAATGCCAATTGGCGATATGAAAAGGAATGAAACTATTGAATAAAGTCGATAAAGATGATGTTTGTCCTAGCAAAAAAATAGCTAGCACCTTTTTGATAAAACTCATTAAAATGACATGATCCAATTAGCCAACCAATAGATCGATAAAATACGTTTTAATATATTTGTGAAAGATTAACTGTATGTAAAAACATTACATACAGTAAGTTTTAATATCATTAATATTAATGACTTATTTACTGAGAAAAGGTTGCAAATATTGTAGATAATTTTGACTTGGGGTGATGAGAGTTTTATGCATCGTCTTTCGAACTTGAACATTACTTAATGTTTTAACAGGATTGAATACATTCGTTTCATCTAAGCAAGCTTGGTCCCATTGAATGTCACAAAAATTTAATAGAGCTCTAAGAGTATTTTCTTTATTATCAATAAGTTGTTCGTAAGTCAGATCATAGATAAAGTGTGGCAAAACCTCTCTCCAATGTGCCATTAACTCAATATAATGTTCATTATATTGTTTAAACTCATCGAGTGAGCAAAAATAAGGTTCATTTTCGACAAAATAATTTTTATAGATTGATAAGGCCACATCAGGTAAACGACGTTGCAGATGTATTACTTTGGCGTTAGGAAATAACTTATAAATCAACCCAATTGATTGAAAATTAGAGGGTAATTTATCAATGACATTAATTTTCCCCTCAGCGTGAGTGCTTAAATTTTGAAGATATATGTTAGCAGCATCATTTAATTGCGTGTCCGATAGATTCAGCATGGAATGGGGATAGTGATGTTGTGTTTGGCTGAATAAATATTCATTCACTTCTCTACTCAAATAAGGTAACTCTCCCGCACCTGATATATTGGCATGCCTAGATAATATTTGTTCCAACAAAGTAGAGCCTGATCTGGGTAATCCCAGAATAAAAATAGGTACAATCTCACCAATGCCAATACGTCTGGCTTTAGATAATGTTTTGGCTGTAGTTGTTGATTTAACGTCACGATAAAAATTAGTTAACTCAATAGTTTTAAAAGAACACTGTGTTAACTGTAACGCATTAGCTTGTTCAAAATGTTGCCAAGCTTTTGCATAGTTCTGCATATCATCTTGGGCCTTACCCATTGCATAGTTAAGTAAAATCAACTCTTTATTATCTAACCTATTACTTGTCAGCCTAGATTGTATTAAAGCTAAATCTTCATCCTCATGGGTAAAAAATTTTAAACGGGTTAAGTCATGTAACGCAAAAGATACTATCGAGTCAGTTCCAAACTCGATCACTTTACGAAACGATTGTTCAGCATTAAATAAGTCGCCAAACATTAACTGCTGTTGGGCTAATTGATAGAGCATAGGTGCCATAGTTGGAAATAATTTTTGACCATGTTCCAATACTTTAAGCGAATACTGCTCACTTCCTACTTTGTTAAAGGCGTCAGCCAAATAAATATAGGGTAATGGTTCATTGGTTAAAAAGTGGCAAGCTTTCTGTAACAAACTAACCGCCCTGTCGGGCATATTTGCGATTAATGCAAGCTTCCCTAGACCGCGGTAAGCTTGCCCGTCGCGAGCGTCAAGTTGAAGTAGTTTAATATAATATTTTTCTGCTTCTGCATAACGACCTTTTTGAACGAGTTTATCCGCTTGGGTAACATCTGACAAAAATCTATTCTCTTTATAGTTGTATGCTGGTTACTAAAACATAAAAAAGCCCCGTATTAAACGAGGCTTTTAATCTATCAACTTTACTTAGAAATTATAACTTGCCGTTACGTAGTAAAGACCACCATTAAAGCCCATTGGTGATGTCTCGTAATAAACACCGCCCCAATTGTTATTAGGTATTCCCTGAGCAGCAGGGATGTTAATTCTTTCAGCTTCTTGGTCGAAGATGTTCTGCGCACCAACACTCACTGTGATTTCGTCAGTAAACATGTAACTGACCTCAAAATCAACTGTTACAGCTGAACCAGCAGTAATAGCCGTCGCGTCATAGTCAACATGCACACCTTGATATTCGCCGTAATAGTTTACCCGAGTAAACATTGAGACATCTTCCCAAGATTGTGACCAAGTAAATGTACCTCTATGCTGAGGTAAATCTTCTTCTAAACGTTTGACTTTAAAATCACCGGTGATGGCAGAAAACTTGGTTACTTCTGTTTCGTTCCAGTTATACGCTAAACTGAAAGTAGAGCTACCACTGAAAAGATCGGCGGTATAGTTGGCAACCACATCAATACCTTGGGTCGTCGTGTCAAAGTCATTAGTAAAGAAACTGACTTGCTGAAAACTATCAATATTTGGCTCAGTTGCTCTAAGCGCATCTCTATCGGCATCAGTTAAAGTAATTTTATCAGACTGACTAAGACGGTCTGACACATCAATACTGTAATAGTCTAGCGTCATAAAGAAATCGCCGTCTTGGTAGACTGCGCCTAATGTATAACTGTCTGACTCTTCAGGTTGTAATTCAGTACCACCTAGTTGTACTGCAACCGGGTTAGTGGGTGCCAAAAGAGCTGAATCGACTAGCACACCGTTAGACAAGCTTGTTTGCACGTTACTGACGTTGGCTTGACCAACGGTAGGCGCACGGAAACCAGAACTAATGGAACTACGCAATGACATTTCATCAGTTATATGCAGCTGAGCAGATATTTTATAATTAGTGGTGGAGCCAAATGTGTCATAATCTTCATAACGTAACGCTCCTCCTACTAATAAAGACTCAGTAATTTGAGCTTCTACGTCAATATAAGCCGCATAGTTTCTACGACTGGAAACGCCAGCATCATTTGGCTTAAAACCAGGAAAACCATTTGAACCGATACCAAAGCCTTGTGAGGTCAAAGGTCCTGCTGTAAATGAGGCAACATCACCTGCAATCACTTCGAAAGACTCTTCATGCCACTCTAAACCACCGGCAACATTCATATCATCGTATAAGCCAGCATCAACAAGCTTCACTAAGTCGAAATTAAAGTTTTTCTCTAATTGAATATATTTTCCTGGCTCAAAATCACGAGGAGAAGACGCACCCAAAGACGCATTTAGTGTGTTAAAAATAACATAAGAAGATTCATTCCTACCTACTGAACCGCTAAGGTCATAAAAAACACCTTTAGCAAATCCTTCTTTGAATTCACCTTTTGTGCCTATTGTTAACGATGTATCAGTGATATTACCGCCAAAGTTAGGAGTGAAGCCATTAGGGTAGAGTTCATTAAAGGCAAAACAATTATCATCATTTTGTACGCCATCAATGTAATTTTGCTGGGTGGTAACATTGCCTGTGGTAATAGGAATAACAGGACAAGCCACACCATCGCCAAGACCTAAACCAGTGTTTACCTGGCCAACTGGACCCGGTGTCAAGTCACCAACAAGTAACGTAGCGCCATCATCTCCTGAATATACCGTACCGCGGGTATGTGGGTTTCT
>CAZMDX010000142.1:0-3062 GCA_964564805.1 uncultured Pseudoalteromonas sp.
ACGCCATTAACCAGTACCATATAAGAGAAGTTCGATTCAGTTTTTTGTTAAAAATAAAACGCTCAGACATTATCTTCTCCTGCCTTTGAAAGCATGGTGAGTGTGGCTTGCTTTTTCTGCCAGCAGCCAGCTCCATCGGGCAGCATTTCAGTAAAAGAAACTGTGCCGTTATGAATAGAATCGATTTTCCCAAAAAACAATCCTAGGTAGTCGCCAATTGTAGCTTTAAATAAGCTGCCAGTATTAGATTTAATTAGCGCCCATTTTTTACCGTTAGATTGAAAAACGCCGGTAATTGACAATGCATCGATGCCAAATTTTTCCAATGGTTGTTTGCTGTGATTAAAATCGGGTTGTGCGCAATTAGGTTGGGACGCTACTTTTATTTTGACTCTAACACCTGTATTCCTTGGACGTCGAAATGGACTGCGTAGAGTGTTGGCAGAATAAATAAAGGTAGGTTTGCTTTCAAATTCAGGGTAAGGCTCTATTTTAACGGTAGTCGTCTGTTTTACCTCCGCAATAAATATTTGTAAATCGTCCACTTTGGCTTCACAGCTACTTAATAGTGCTGCAACTAACACAATTGTAATATGGTTCATTGTGCTTGCTCTTCCGTTATCGTGTCTTGTTCATTAGATGTTCTGTAAGTTTTTGCTTGTACTTTAAGCTTAAGAGTATTGGCTTCTTGAGTAACTTCAAAATCATGTACCGTAACAATTCGAGGTAATCCGGCTATCTCCGAAGCAAATTGTCCAAAGTCGTGGTACCCACCAAATACTTCCATTTCAATGGGTAGTTCAGAATAAAATTCTTTTGGAATTTCTCTTTGCCAATTTAACAATCTGAACGTCAGTCCGGCAGATGTACCCACTAATGTAATATCATCAAGTAATCCAGGTGTTTCATTACTAGTCGGGAGTGACTTTAGCATAGATGAAAAATCGTTTTGCAATTGAGTTAATTGTTCTTCGTAGGCTTGTAAGTTGACGGCAATACGATACTTACCTTGATAGATTTGCTTTAACGATAACTCTTTCTTCTGAGCGGTTTCGAGTACGGGCAATTTATCTTTTATTAAAAAATAATATCCACCGACTAGGCCAACTACCACAACAAACACTGCAACCAGAGATTTAACTTCAAAAGGCCAAGTAGCCAATTGTTCGAAATCTAAATCGTTAATCTCCTTTAACTTATTAAAGTCAAATTTCATCTTTTAGGCTCCTCCGTCATCACTGAAAAATCCGGAGCAACACTCGGATTAATAGTAAAGGTAAGCTTAAAATCACTGACTGCTTCTAAAGCGGATGTATCAGCTTTTATAGAAGATAATTCACCACTACTAAAAATAGTTGAATCTTCTAGTTGGCGCATAAAGTCTGCCAACCTGTTGTTTGATTCACTGACGCCTAATATTTCAATAAGATTGCCCTGACGAGAAAAACTGCTGAAAGATAAGCCATTTGGTACTAATCGCACCAGCTCATCCAGAACTATTGGTACGGCGTTTCTGCTTGACTCAAGTTGTTCTATTAAGGCCATTCTTTGTTCAATAGCTTCTTTGTCTTTTCTAATATTTTTAATTTGTTCAATCTGTTCGTCTAACATGACTGTCTGTTGTTCAATAAAATTATTTCGATAATTTTGGTTGTCTGTCATCTTATCGAGCACATTGCCAACTACAAACATCAGGCTAAATGCAATCATTGCAAGTGCCACTAACAAGGTCAGGTAATTTTTTTTATGTTCAGCTCTCCGACTCTCGCGCCAAGGCAATAAATTTATATGTGCCATGCTTGAAAACTCCTACTAGCCAATCCCGCAGCGATAATGAGTTGGCCCGTGACCTGCTTTAGGTCCCCCTGATTAATATTTTCTGCAATCACCATGTTGGTAAATGGGTTAAAACAAATGATTTCTATACCTAAATCTGTAGTTAAATCGTCAGGCAAGGATTTTATGTATCCGCCACCACCGCATATAAGTAATGAACTTGGGCGAGTTTCACCGGATGCACTGATATACACTTGCAATGCTCGATTGATATTCTGTTGAAGGTTAGCCAAAAACATCGGGTACGCGTCTTGCTTCCATGTTTCTGGTAATGTGCCATCAGTCAGCTGTTGTTCAATTTGAGAACGCTCTTGGCTGTAAAGCACGGTCAAGTCTTGGATCAATGCGTCCATACCAAAGTTGTGATCTTTGGTATATATAACTTGTCCATCTTTTACTGCGCACATTTGCAAATGGCTGGCACCGATATTGATACAACAAACGGTTTCTTCGGCTTTATGAGGATAAAAAGACGCAACTGCTGCACCTAAGGCATAACTTTCAACATCAACGACTTTGGCTTCGTAGCCTACCTCACCTAATAATGTGACCCTGCGGTCAATTAATTCTTTATGAACTGCGCTTAACAATACTTGTACTTTATTACTAGTAGTTTGACTGTTCATTATCTCTTCAAAATCAATATAAACCTCATTCAATGGGTACGGGATAAGACTATCCGCTTCCAATTCAATCTGGCTTTCCAGTTCGTGATCGGTTTGTCCTGGATCCATATACACAATTTTATTGAGTACAGTTGACCCCGATACTGCGATCGCAACCAACTTATCTTTAATTTTTAAGGCAAGCTTCACTTTTTTAAGTGCATGACTGACTGCTTCGAAATCCTTAATTTCACGCTCTGCAAAAGCATTACCCTGAATGGGCTCGCAGGTATAGGCTTGTAAATTATATTGTGCACCTGATTTTTCGAGTACTACTGCTTTGATAAAGCGAGTACCGATATCAAGACCAATCATTTTTTGTGCTTTTGGACCAAATAATTTTTTCAATTGTTAGACATCCGTTTGCATTGGAATAGTTCACAGGATCATTATTACGTAATTTTTTGTTTTTTATGGTTCTAATAACTGTACATAGGTATAAAATGTAGATCATTTATTAAAAGTTGCCTTGGTATTATTTATCCGTGAAGTTATTTAAACCCACATTAAAAGTCATTTTTGTCACATTTGTTTTTGGTATTATTATCCTTTTTGGTACTT
>CAZMDX010000143.1:0-1717 GCA_964564805.1 uncultured Pseudoalteromonas sp.
AAACTCAATAGTCAGTTGTCCATGCCTTGGTCGATTGTGTACACACATACTGAATCCGAGTTCAAAGACACTTTCTATTCTGATTTTACTCAATGGGGATTTGTAAATGAGGGAGATGGTGTACCTTATTTAGCGGATGATATGTTATCTCTCAGTCTGGGATTGACTGCGAACGACTGGCAAATATACGTGTTAGCCAGTTACTCTGGAGAAATGAAAGAATCGGCTCAGACTGATCTAACAGGTGATCCAAGAGATTCATCACTAGCGGGCATAAAAACTGACGCACTGAGTAATGTTGATTTATCAGGAAGTTATAATCTAACTAGCAACAGTCAGCTGTATGCAAAGATAGATAATATTTTTGATACCGCAAAAATATCAAGCCGGAGACCTTTTGGTGCAAGGCCGACTAAACCTAGGCAGTTTCAAGTGGGTTATAAATACAGGTTTTAGCTAGGATTTTTTTAGTGACTATGTTTTAAAGAGGGTTAGATGCAAATAGTTGATTTACTGAGCGAGAGTATTCTGTCATTACCAGGATATTTGGTTGATGCCAATAAACGTGTTTTTGGTGTTTATCTAGTATCAGCTATTTTGCTTGCTATTCCGGCTTACTTAGTTCAAAAGAAAAATTTTAGGTTAGGCGCTTTTTGGGGTTACCTGTTTAATAAAAAAATATGGTTTCATGCTTCTGCGCGACTTGATTACAGCTTGTTTATTGTAAACCGTCTGCTTAAAATATTGCTTTGGGCACCCATAGTCTTGACTATGGTGCCAATCGCAATCGGATTTTCAGGCATACTTGAAGCATTGTTTGGTGAAACGGCACCTGTTACTGATAACCAAGTGATTATCATTGGTATATTTACTTTGGTGTTGTTTTTGTTAGATGACCTGACGCGTTTTTTACTGCACTTAGCCATGCATAAAGTGCCCGTTCTGTGGGATTTCCATAAAGTACATCATTCAGCAAAAGTAATGACACCTATGACAATATATCGAAGTCATCCTTTTGAAAGCTACCTATATGCATGCAGAATGGCACTTGCTCAAGGGTTAGCAGTAGGTATTGGCTACTATCTTTTTGGACCTACATTGAGTATGTTTGATGTACTGGGTGCCAACATTTTTGTATTTGTGTTCAATGTCATGGGAGCAAACCTACGCCATTCTCATGTATGGTGGTCTTGGGGGGATAAAATTGAGTCTTGGTTTATCAGCCCTGCACAACATCAAGTGCATCATAGCGATAAACCTGAGCACTTCGACCGTAATTTAGGCTCAACCTTTGCCATCTGGGATAGAATGATTGGTACCTTGATCCACTCATCTTCGGTGGGTAAAATTCGGTTTGGAATAGGCGCGGGTGACCCGGGTCATCAGTCGATATATCAAGCCTATATCAAGCCATTTCAAGATAACGTTTCAAGAATGACATCTGTTAGAAAATAAGGTCTATTCCTAGTCATGTTTATTATTGTATGAATGTTGACGGGTCTTCATTTTCTAGAAAAATTCAGCATAAATAATCTAGGGTGGTACTGGTCACGTTAGCTAAACGTACGACCGACCTGCAAAACGATTGTTCGTGTCTCACTGCGAAAATGGCCATTGCGTTGATTAAACCCGCCAATCGTATTTTCTTTACCAATTTAACCACTAAAGCTGATAAGTTTTCTGGCGTAATTTCGGCCTATCGCAAATGCAGAAACAA
>CAZMDX010000144.1:0-3209 GCA_964564805.1 uncultured Pseudoalteromonas sp.
CTCGCCTATTCATACTGTTATTGTAGCGATTACAAAATATGGTTCTTATATTTGCATAAGTAAATATTGTTCAACATAAGTAACTGGACCTTAGAGCGCACTAACACAATGCGAGATGCTCATTTGCAGTTTTAAACAGCCAACTATAATAGTGTATTGGTACTAATATTTGGCTTATAGGGATAGATGGACCGACGGGTGAAAAGATAAATAGGTACTCAGTGAATAAAGAATATGCACTCATAAGTTGACTAGTGCTTGAATTGTAATAGTTGTCTACGAATTCTAATTTATTTTGCAGCATTGAGCTTAGTTAGGGTAATAATGACATTCACTAACAAATGTTTAAATAAACGCCCTCGTCATTTATCGCTTTTCCTAATAATTAAGGCCAAGCAAAACCATGTTGATATTTACAATTAGCTCTTTATTTATGCAGCCAAACGCGAACTAACGACAATAATAGCTCTGTATCTACTGGTTTAACTATGTAATCTGAAGCGCCAGCATCTAAACATTTTTGACGATCTTCCATCATTGCTTTTGCTGTTACTGCAATAATAGGCAGTGACTGATACTTTTCCATTTTACGAATAGCTTGCATGGTTTGATAACCGTTCATTACTGGCATCATAATATCCATCAAAATAATTTCTATTTCAGGATGGTTGTTGAGCTTTTCAATGGCTTCCTTACCGCTTTCAGCATACAAAGTCACACAATCGTGGGCTTCAAAAACAGAGGTAAGAGTGAAAATATTGCGCACATCGTCATCCACAATCAATATAGTTCTACCCCATAATTGTGGATCATTTTCATGTACCTGTTGCAACATCTGTCGTTTAGACTCAGGCAAATTTGACTCAACAGTATGTAAAAAAAGGGCTGTTTCGTCAATCAAGCGTTCTGGCGACTTCACGTTTTTCACCATGATGGTTTCAGCAATAGAATGAAGCCTATATTCTTCCTCTATAGTTAAATCTTTGCCTGTATAAATGATAATAGGTAAGTTTATTAAGATGGGGTCTTTATTAATAGATTCAATTAATGAAAGCCCATTTTCATCTGGTAAAATAAGAGCAAGCACCATACATTGAAACACTGATGATTTAAGTACCTTTATCGCCTCTTTTGCTGATGCCACCGCTGTGACATTCACATCTAAATTATCAACAAGATCGATGATAGCCAACCGCTGTTTCTCATTATCTACTACAACTAAAAGTTGCTTAATTTTTTGTTTTTGAAACACATCAATTTGAACAAAAATATCTTTCAGACTGTTATCGTCTATTGGTTTTTGTAGGTAAGAAATTGCACCTTGCTTGAGGCTACGTTGACGCACATCATCAACTGATAAAATATGCACCGGTATATGACGAATTTTCGCATCATGTTTAAGACGGTCAAGGACTATCCAACCATTCATGATTGGTAGTTTAATATCCAAAATTATAGCATCAGGACGGTATTCTTGAGCACACAATAGACCCGAGTCACCTGATGTGGCAACAACACCTTTAAATCCGCTTCTACGCGCGTTATTGAGTAATATTTTGGCGAAACCAAGGTCATTTTCAATGATTAAAATAACTTTATCACCCGCAGTAATTGCAATTCGGTCGTCCTCTACTTCTCGGGCTAATTCACCAATAAGACTCACTTTTAGTTGTTTAACATCACTAATGTATGCAGGTGAAATATTAATTTTAGAACGGTTTTTTAAAGAGGGTATCTTTAGATTAGAACTACTGTAATCAGGCATGCGACTATTGCCGTCATCATCAGCCTGCTCTGGATAAGTATGCGGAATAAATAGAGTAAATGAACTGCCTTTACCTACTCCACTTTCTAAAATAATTTCACCCGCAAGTAGATGCGCAATTTCTCGACTAATTGATAGCCCCAAGCCAGTGCCGCCATACTTTCGACCGGTACTTCCATCGGCTTGTTGGAATGCCTCAAAAATAACTTGATGTTTATCAGCAGGAATACCGATACCGCTGTCAGTCACACTAAAGGCCACAACAGTGGCCGCTTCATTTAGATGTTTATTATTTTGTGTCCAACCGGTTTTTGCGTGATAAATACTCAAGGTCACCTGACCTTTATTAGTAAATTTAATTGCATTAGAAATGAAATTTTTAATCACTTGTTGCAGACGTTTTTCATCGGTCAGTATTGTTTTTGGTAGTGACGGATCAAGCTCAGTTTCAAATATAATTCCTTTATTTTCAGCCATCTGATTGAAACCACGTACAGCCCAATTTTGAATACGCTGCAGGAAAATATCACCCACCTGAACTGACATTTTTCCAGCTTCAATTTTAGCTAAGTCAAGAATTTCATTAATTAATTCCAATAATTCAATACCAGAATCATGAATTGTAGCCATTTTCTCTACCTGCTTATCAGTAAAGTTTTTATCTATATTTTTACGTAAGCCATCAGACAACACCATTAAACTATTCAATGGTGTTCTTAATTCATGAGACATATTAGCTAAAAATTCGGACTTGTATTTAGATGAAATAGCCAGTTGTTGTGCTTTTTCTTCGAGTTGTATCTTGGCACTTTCGACTTCATGTTTTTGGTCTGCTAATACACGAGATTTTTCTTCTAAGATTTCATTTGTTTGTTGTAGCTCTTCTTGTTTATTTTTTAGTTTTGCTTCTGAATCTAGTAAGTTTTTCGCTTGTGTTTCAAGTTTTACATTACTGTTCTTTAACTCTTCTTGCTGTATTTGTAATTCTTCAGACAATGATTGAGATTCAGTCAGTAGACTCTCTGTTTGTGCACTGGCCACCACAGCATTAGCGACAATTCCTAAGCTCTCCATTAGCTGATCAAGAAAGTTAAGGCTAATTTCAGTGAAAGGTGAAAATGAGCCTAATTCCAGCACCCCTAATAATTCATTCTCGAAAACAACTGGCAATACCACCACCGTTAATGGTTTGGCATTACCTAGTCCAGAACTGACTTTAATATAATTATCAGGTATGTTTTGCACCAAAATTCGCTTCTTCTCGAGAGCAGCTTGACCAACCAAGCCTTGGCCAATTTCAAAGCGATTGGCAACTGATTTTCGTTCGTAAAAGGCGTAGCTAGCCAACATATACAACATTGGCTGTTCGATGTCTTTATTGAAATTATTCTCCAACGCATAGAACACACCATGTTGCACATTTAGCACTGTACATACTTTGGTA
>CAZMDX010000145.1:0-6977 GCA_964564805.1 uncultured Pseudoalteromonas sp.
CTTGTAGCTATGTGCCCTCTAATTGGTCTGTTAGGAACAGTTACCGGGATGATCGGTGTGTTCGAGACCATGGCTAGTCAGGGTACAAGTAACCCTCGTCTAATGGCGGCAGGAATTTCTATGGCAACTATACCTACCATGGCTGGAATGGTTGCTGCTTTATCTGGAGTTTTCTTTAGTTCTCGTCTTGAAGCTAAAGTTAAAATGGCTAGAGAAAAGCTTGTAGATGCCTTGCCCCATCATTAAAGAGAGGATCTTATGGGTCGTAAAGTTCGAGTAGAAGAAGATGCAGCAATTGATATGACACCTATGCTAGATATAGTGTTCATAATGTTGATCTTCTTCATTGTGACTACTGTTTTTGTAAAAGAAGCAGGTGTTAACGTTAATAAACCTAATGGGTCACTAGCTGTAAAGCCAAAAAATGCAAACATTTTCATCGCGGTTACCGAAGATGGAAAGATTTGGATGGATAAACGTGAGATTGATGTGGACAGTGTCCGTTCCAATTTAGAACGTTTAATGGCTGAACAGCCGTCTGATGTAATAATTATTCAAGCTGACAAAGAAGCCGAACATGGGGTCGTTGTTGAAGTAATGGATCAAATTAAATCGGCTGGTATTGATCGTATCTCAATTGCAACGGCAGGTAGCTAATATGGGTCGATTTATAGTTTCTATATTGTTAGGTGGAGTTATAGCCTTTGCACTTTTCATTGTGATGGCAGAATTAATTTCTAACTCAGGAAGACCACCTGAAAAAGGTGGTGAGACAGTTGTTATAGATATCGTTATGGCTACACCAGACGATGCAACTCAGCTAAGAAAAAGGGTACCACCACCACCACCACCACCACCAAAACAGCCTCCTAAAATTCAACCAGTAGAACCTGATGTTGCTCAGGTTGACACCAACGGTTTAGGTTTCAGTATGCCTAGTGTTGATGTCGGTGGTGCTTCTATTAGTATCGGTAGTGTAGGTGCAATGCGTGATGGTGATGCTACACCTATTGTAAGAATTGAACCAAAATATCCGGTTCAAGCTGCTCGCGATGGCAAAGAGGGATGGGTAAAATTATCTTTCACTATCAATGAAGTGGGTGGCGTTGAAGACGTTACTGTTCTAGATGCTGATCCGAAACGTGTTTTCGACCGTGAGGCAAGACGTGCGTTGGGTAAATGGAAATACAAACCTAAAATAGAAGACGGTAAACCGATGAAACAATTCGGTCTAACAGTGCAACTAGACTTTAAGTTGGATCAATCATAATGAATAAACATCTAAAACATTTATATGTGGTTTCAGTGATTTCTGTTGCCGCCATATTACCGGTGAGTGCTTTTGCGCAGGCATCTTTGCCTATTGCATGTCCAGATTACAAGCGTGGACCGACTAATATACCAGGTCAAAAAGTAGGTAAAAAGGTAGGTAAAGCCTTAGAAGCTTATAATGCTGATCTAATTGATGAAGCTTTGGAAATCTTGTATGAAATTGATACTTCAAATAAATTTGACAGAGCTTTTACAGATCGATTTATTGGTAACTTGCTAGCTACGCAAAATGGTAAAGCTAAAAAATCTATCGAATATTTGCAAAGAGCTGTTGCTCCAAATGAGTTAAATGATTCTGAACAGGTCGGTACTATAAAGCTGATTGCTGATTTAAGTCTGCAGGAAGAGCAATATGATAGTGCGATCAAGTCATATCAACAATGGCTGGATTTGACTTGCAAAGAAGACTTTGACGTCTACTTTAGAATGGCCAATGCATATTATCAAACGCAAAGATTTGCTGAGATTATTGCACCCATCAATAAGGCTATTGCATTAGCTAAAAAGCCTAACAAAACTGCATATGCTCTCAAAATGACGTCTTACTACAATCGAAAGATGTATAAAGAAACAATTGAGGTGCAGGAAGAAACAGTTAGGATTTTTCCTGATGATAAGGCTCAGTGGACACAGCTAGGATTCTTTTATATGCTCGTTGAAGATCATAAAAAGGCCCTATCTACGTTTGAGATTGCTTATAGGCAAGGTTTCTTGACAAAAGCTGCGGAGATAAAAGCACTCAGTCAGCTCTACTCGATGAACAATATACCTGTCAAGTCTGCACAAATACTAGAAAAGCATGTTAAGTCTGGATTAGTCAAAAAAGACGAAAGAATGTTAACTAGTATTGCATCATCATTTCAACAAGCTAGAGAGTTTAGTGAATCAGCGGACTATTATGGACAATCCGCTAAGATGGCCTCTGACCCTGATCTATATCAAAAGCAAGGTATGGTGTATTATGCTTTGGAGAGATATAGCGACGCTGTAATTGCTCTTCAAAAAGCTTTAGATGGAGGCTCTGATAAAAAAGGCGCTATTCATCTAGCCATGATGCAAGCAAATTTTGATAATGGAGATTTTAGAGCTGCCTTTAAACATGTAAAGGAAGCCAAAAAGGACAAATCCACAGCAAGAAATGCTAGGAGTTGGGAACCTTATATCAAGGAAAAAGCCAAAAACCGAAATATTAAACTTTAATTGCAAAGCTCCCGTTGGGGGCTTTTTTTTATTATGATTAAAATATTTTACTGATTACAATCAACACTTTACCAATTAAAACACAAATAATATTCGAATAATTAATGCAATATTTCATCACAGTCTTTATCAGCGCGTTCTTAGTTTTTCAAATACAACCTATCATATCAAAAGTTATTCTACCTTGGTTTGGCGGCGGAGCTAGTGTGTGGACCACATGTATGCTGTTCTTTCAATTCTTCTTGTTGGTAGGTTATCTATATTCTTATTTACTGACCAAGATAATGAGGGTGAGAAATCAGATTGTTGTGCACTTATTATTTTTGATATTTAGCTTGTTTTTGTTACCAAACAACATCGCCGACATTCAGAATATAACAATCAGCGGACAACCTACTTGGGCCGTATTAAAGGTATTGTTTTTTGGCTTAGGATTCCCTTATTTAATATTGTCAGCCAATACGCCGTTATTACAATACTGGTTTACCAGTGAAACTAATGGAGCAAATCCTTACAGGCTATATGCAATTTCAAATGTTGGTTCATTTTTAGCTCTAATTAGCTATCCTGTTGTCATCGAGCCATTCTTATCTCTCGAATTGCAAATTAAGTTATGGTCTAGCATTTATTGGTTATTTTTTATGTTTGTAGGCTGGATTTTCTTCACAGTTCTTAAACAAAATAACAAATATACCCCTAGTGTCACTGAAAAAAGCATCAATACAAAGTTAGGTTACTTTAGACTTATATTATGGTTTATGTTGTCTGGATTAGGAGTGATTTTGTTAGTGTCAACCACTAATGCACTGACGCAAAATGTACCCCCGGTCCCTTTCCTATGGCTAGCTCCTTTATCAATTTATTTGCTAACCTATGTCTTGGCATTCAGCAATCTCCCAATATATCTTAGAATCCTATGGTTGCCCTTTTTCATGTTACTGTCATTTGTTGCATTGTTAATTTATTTCATAGGTGGGCAATTTGATATTTTGACCCAATTATTAATTTACCTGTTGATTTTATTCTGCGGTTGTATGATTTGTCATGGTGAATTGAATTCACTTAAACCCCCGCAAGGCAATACTACTTTATTTTATTTGATTTTATCTGCAGGGGGTGTATGTGGTAGCTTTCTTGTATCATTTATTGCTAAAAGTCTGTTTGACGATTTCTTAGAATTTCCATTAGCAATTTTGGGTGTGCTCGTTCTCACTACCGTTTCATTATGGAGGAGTAAAAAAGATGAGCACAATAATGTCGATTTAAGCAAGGCTGATGTGATTGCCAACAAACAAATCTCGATATTCGCTTTGAGCAGTGCATTTGTTGCGGGAGTTTGGTTATTGTCCTTTATAAGTCTCAGCAAACAATATAAACAGTATGATATTGCTAAAGCACGAAATTTTTACGGCATATTGACGGTTAAGGATATAACGCAAGGTGATATAAGCGAGAGAAGGCTTGTTGATGGCACTACCTCTCATGGCAGTCAATATCTGCCTCTTTCTAATGCTGCAATACCTACAAGTTATTACCGTCCCGGTACAGGCGTTCAGTTGGTGATTGAAGCGCTTTCGAACGAGAGTCAGAATCAATTACACGTTGGTATAATTGGTTTAGGAGTAGGCGCATTAGCTGCGTATGGACAATCCGAAGACCATTATACTTTCTACGAGTTAAACCCGTTAGTATCCACTTTTGCTAACCGATACTTTACTTATCTAGGTGATACAAAGGCTAAAGTGGACATTAAGTTAGGAGATGCGCGTGTTACTTTACAAAAAGAATTGGATTTAGGACAAAGAAATGAATTTGATTTACTTATCATTGATGCCTTTTCAGGGGATTTAATTCCCACTCATTTGATGACCCATGAAGCGTTTTTACTATATCAGCAACACATTAATACACATGGCGCTTTAGTTTTGCATATTTCTAATCGACATCTATCTCTATTACCTGTCATTTTGCAGCATAGTAAAATTTTAAACATGCAAATTATGTTATTCGATACACCTGGTGATGGTAAAGAACATGATACCCAATGGGCAGTCCTGACAAATAATAAACGATTGACTCAATCAGTACAGTTATTGAATCAGCAGACCTTGATCAACAAGGATATACATAAAGAAGTTTTATGGACAGATGACTATTCTAGTTTACTGCCTATTTTGAAAATCTTGAATTAATGTTAATGATTAGTCTGTAAAATTTTATTAAAGCTATTTTTTAAGGTTTCTTCGATTTGTTTTTTGCCACTAAAGTTAAATTTCGTACAAATATATTTATCTGTCACGTTTTGTAAAAGAGTAGCGATTAAGAGTTTTTGTTGTTGTGATGTTAATGTTAATAGACAATTAGGATTAGCTATCAAATACTCTCTCAAAAGTCGCTTGCAGGTTGAATAAGCCCGTTTTCCTGTGGCAAATTGTCTAAGTATTTCCAGATCTTTATCAATATTTAGATGTGTGTTCGGTTGAACCAGTAGTATCGGTATAAGTGTGTCTGCTGACATGTATTGAAAATTTTTGTCAATCTGATAATGTATTTCTAAGTTAAACTCTTTGAGAATGGAAACACTTATCTGTGTTGCTTCATTTGTTAAAGGTTTAATACATATTCCACTGTGTTCACCACTTGAAACCTCAGGTTTTGCACTAAGTTTGGCCAATGAAAATTTGTTTTGTTGCCAAAACCTTAGAATGTCACCATTGCAACCAAAAGATGCAGTTAAAAAATGTATATTTTGTAGTTTAGCTTGTTGTCCTACGTAGTTTATTAATTGGTTTCCAAGCCCCTCTCGCTGATGTCCTTGATGAATTGCAATTCTGCTAATACGCCACTGCTGAGTTAATAAAAATGGAATATTGTTATAGGATGATGTTATATTTTGAGCAGCTAAATGTCCCTTTACACGCCTTGAACAATCAGCAACACTATTAACAATTTCTTTAAAAGGTTCTCCTCCTTCTTTAACTATTTGCGCCACACCTAGCAAATTATCGCCTACGGTTAGTATAAAACATTCTATCTCAGGAGCATCTAATAAACGTTGTAAATCATCTTGACTGGTTTGGTAATGGGCATCGATTAATAACTTAAATAATGATGCGAGTAATTTTTTGTCTTTTAATAACTGTTTTTTCGATACATGTTGACAGTTGATTTCTTGGTTTATTAAATCATTACTTTCAATATTTTGACGCTCATTATGGAACATTGCATTGAACCAGAATTGTTCTAATGTATCCTTTTTATACCAGCGTATTGGTTGTAGCATGTGGATTCTTTTGTAATCAGGCTTTAGCAACGATAGTTGTTTGATAAATCGCATTTCAAAGCCACGTCCACTGCCTTCATACCCATGAACTGTTGAGCTGAACACGATTCTAGGGAATTTTTTAGCAAGCTTTATTAGTACATGAATAGGAAGAGAGGCCGCTTCATCTACGAGTACAATATTAATATTTTCTTCGCTTTTGAGTAGCTCATCCACTGGCTTAAAACACAGAGTGTTTTCCTGATAAGTAAGTTGATTTTTAGCGCGACTTGACGTCGACAACATACGCTGAGCATGTTTAAAAATCTGTTCCGTGTTGTCTATGTGAGGGGCTGTTACCTTAATTGTTTTTGTGCCCTGACTCATCAATCTAGCGGCTGCCAATCCTAGAGCCGATGATTTTCCTCTGCCTCTATCCGCAGTTAAAACTAAAGGTCTATTCCTGTGCCCCTGGGCTACTTTACAAATGCTTTCTATGGCAGATTCTTGTTCAAAATAATGTTCTTTTTTTAAATTATCCTTTACATAAGAAACTTGACCAGAAAATTTATCCTCAGATAACATTGCAACACTTTTATCTTCATAAAAGGTTGATATTAAGTACTCAATAAAAAAACTTTTGACTACTTTATGTAGATAACCATAAGAAATACGATTGATTTGTTCTGGATCTGAATAATTTGGCCAGTCTCTGAATTCAGGACACAAGATCACCATTAAACCGTTTGATTTTATTGCGCCACTTAATGCCATGGCTGCATTGGCTCTAAACCCACTAAAGCAGTTTAATACTACCGAGTCGAATTCATTACCCAATTGAGAACGGTAGTTCTTTATAGTTATGTTTACATATTTTTCTTGTTCATCTCCGACCCATAAAATATTTTGTTTGTCATTATTACCTAGCAAGGTAACTGCAGCGTTTGTCGCCCATTTTTCATGACCTATTATAACCAGTAACTGCCTATGGCTAGGTCTTGACTGTCGTTCTTCAAACCAATGAAGCAGGTGCTTTGGGAATTTCACAACGAATTCTAATTAAAACGATTTAGTATTGTTTGGTAGTGTATGTAAACTGTCACGAAAATACGAATGCGATTTTGGCTGACAGTTTTATTCATCTGAATACAAATCAAAAAAGAAATGACTTATTTTACGTAAA
>CAZMDX010000146.1:0-1751 GCA_964564805.1 uncultured Pseudoalteromonas sp.
TATAAAGGCTTATTCAAAAGCCCATCTAGAAACTATATGTGTCGGTATATATATGTAATTCACTCAACATCGTTTTATTGACGTATTGGTATCACTGATTTTTAGGAATTAAGTTATAATCCTCGCCATTCAAGTTAAAATTAAGAGTAAAACGTTATGCGGATAATCGGTGTTGATTTAAGTAGTAATGATGCAAATATATGTTTGTTATCATTGGCTGAAGAAGTATTCCAAATTCCTGACTGCCATACGCGCAAACTATCATTGCCTAAAAACGCAATCGCTAAAGATTTACGTTATTTTCAAAAAACCTTTGCGCAATTAGTACAGGACTACAAAATAGACCAAATTGTTATTCGTCAGCGGCCAATGAAAGGCAAATTTGCTGGTGGTGCGGTAGGTTTTAAAATGGAAGCCGCATTAGAGTTGTTGGCTGATGTTGAGGTGATAGTGTTATCTCCTACAGCGATTAAAGAATCATTAAAGCGTAACCCTGTACTTGTGCCTATGCCCGATACAGGATTAAAAATGTTTCAAGAAGTCGCTTTTAACACGGCTTTTGCATATTTGATGAAAGACAAGTATGCGCAGTAATGGTAGCTCTGAGTGACGAATGTGTAGTTTACAATAAAATAAAGACGACGTTATTTTGATAAACATCGCCGTTTCTTATTATCTGTAGAATCAAGTACGAAAAGCTTATGCCGCCGTTTCTCGTATCGTAGTTTAGTGCAAAAGAACTTAAACCATACAACGAAAAAGAAATTACGAAGGTGTATATCTTTTCTTCCTTTCTCAAAAGTGCAATGGCTGGCATCCGACACTCCTTGTCTTTGCAATGTGCACTTTTGAGTTCGAAAATTTAGCCTTCAGTAATTTGCCAGATTGAAACTGTTCCGCTGATTTCATTACCAACAATAACTAAAGCGTTACCGGTTGGACTATTAATAGCGTCAACAAACACCATACCTTCTGGGCCGTTGTCACCTACTAAGTCACTACCTTCGGTAAGGTCACGATTAATGACATAGTCGACAAATTTAGTATCATAAGGATTGCTGACATCATAAACAAAAATGCCTCCCATACGCTCCAAACCAATAAATACGTAGGTTCTGTCGCCTACTTGACCTACCGTTAACGCTTCTGGCTCTGGACCTTTATTCGCAGAGCGCGAATCTCCCTCATTTTCGTCGTTATCGTTATTAAAAGCGTTACCGTGCACAGAAGCACTAATACGTTCAAAATCATCACCTGAATCAAATACTACTAAACCATTGCTATCCCAGATAGTGAATGAACGCGCACCATAGGCATAAAGAGTTTCATATTCACCATCTTTGTCAGTATCTCCTATCGTTCCGGTTACCGTTAAACGGCCTAGTGGATAGGCAGTGAAATCAAAATCTTTTGGGTCATCACCGGCAATGATGTCTAGATTAGATCCAGCAGCATAATCAAGTCGTCTGGCTTGAGTTTCTTCAGAGAAAGACAAACAACCATCATCCTCGTCAAAGTTTTGGCCACCTGCAGCGGTGCATAAGTCTTCATCTTGTTTGCCGTCAGCATTTAACGTATCGAAAAAGTATTCCCTAGCATCACCTTCGTTTGCGGTGACTAAAAAGTTAGCATCCTTCCACTGAAATGACGTGATAGTGTCAGGCATATACATACCGTAAAGATCGTCATATTGACCAAAGCTTACTGTGCCATCTTCCATGCCATCTAACTGGTATTTGCTCCAATCTTTA
>CAZMDX010000147.1:0-18061 GCA_964564805.1 uncultured Pseudoalteromonas sp.
AACGAAAAGAAGCGTTGCGGATTGCCAATTCCAGCCAGTGCGGTGACCGGCAAAGTGAGACTGTTTAGAGATAGGCTTTTATTAGGGTGTTTTACGTTTATTAACTTCCCCGCTTCAAGTGACATTAAATATTCATTCTTATTGACTACGCCACCATTAAGAACTAAAAAATCAACCGTATCTAAACGCCATAAGCTTTCCCGCAATGGTCCTGAGGGTAATAACAGTTTATTACCACAGCGCCTTTGACCATCCATCACAACAATCTCAATATCTCTATTCAAGGCATAATGCTGCAGACCGTCATCACAAATAATCACATCACATTGATGTTTTTCAACCAACTCTAACGCCCCTCTTGGGCGAACAGGGTCGACTACCAAGGGGCAATTAATGTGTTGGCGCATTAATATGGCTTCATCACCCACTACATCCACTTTGCTGCTCGCCTCAACCGTCACAGGGTAGCAAGCATTTTTTCCACCATAGCCTCTACTTAATACGCCAGGATAATAACCTTTTTGTCTTAAATATTGTGCTAAATACACCACTAATGGCGTCTTTCCATTACCACCAACACTGATATTACCTACCACGATGATTGGTACACGAATATCAGATGAAGGCTTAAACTGGAACCGGAATAACGCTCTTCGAAACGCAGACAATAACCAAAATAGCCCAGTTAACGGTAATAAGAATATAATAATTGGCCAGTGGTACCAACTAGGTGAATACCACATGTTGTCAATCCACCTCATTTGGCGACTAGCTCCTCACTAAACTGCATATTGTACAGTTGTGAATATGCACCATTTTGTGACAGCAAGCTTTGGTGGGTTCCTTGCTCGATAATTTCACCTGCTTCAATCACTAAAATAGTATCAGCGTTTTCGATAGTCGATAACCTGTGAGCGACAACTATGCTGGTACGGTTTTGCTGCAGTCTGTCTAGTGCATCTTGAATTAATCGTTCTGATTCTGTATCGAGTGCTGACGTTGCTTCGTCTAATATAAGTATTGGCGCATCCAATAATAAAGCCCGAGCAATAGCTAAACGTTGACGTTGACCACCAGATAACATAAAACCATTTTCACCTACCATGGTATCCAATCCCTCCGGCAACTGCTCTAAAAACTCCAGCACATGAGCGGTTTTAGCCACTGCAAGTATTTGTTCACGACTTACTTTACTTTCTGAACCATAAGCGATGTTGTTGGCAATGGTGTCATTAAATAACACCACATGCTGTGAAACCAAGGCAAACTGTCGGCGTAAATCTTTTAACTGCATATCACTTAATAACATGTCGTCTAAGCGTATCTCGCCAGTTTGATTGTCGTAAAAACGTGTTAACAAACTTGAAATGGTCGATTTACCACTTCCTGAGCGCCCTACTAAGGCAAATGTTTGTCCAGGTTTGACTGAAAACGAGATGTTTTTTAATGCTGGAGCTTCTTTACTCGGGTAGCTAAAGGTTACCTCTTTAAAGTCTATTTTACCTTTTACTCGTTCAATACTTTGTGTACCGTTGTCTATTTCCATTTGTTGATCTAACACTTTAAAAATACTTACACACGCCGCCATACCCTTCTGAAATTCGCTGTTCACGGTCGTAAGTTGTTTGAGGGGTTTTAAAAGCATGGTCATAAATACCACTACACTGACAAATACGCCTGGAGTTAACGTTGCCACTAAACCAGGAGTGCTGGCGACGTAAAGCACCACAGCTAGAGCGATGGAAGCAATAACCTGAATAGAAGAAACACTGAGGATTCTAGCGACTATTAATTTCATGTTCTGTTGACGGTTGTGGTTATTTTTGTCAGCGAAGGTCTTATTTTCTTTGTCCTGTCCGCCAAACATCAATACCACTTTATGGCCTTTCAAGACTTGTTCAACTGAAGACGTTAATCCACCCATAGCATCTTGAATGCGACGACTGACCAATCTAAAACGCTTACTGACTACAGAAACAATTACCGCGACTAAAGGTCCAATTAATATGAATATAAGTGATAATTGCCAAGATTTATAGAACATAGCAATTAATAAACCGATGACTAATGCACCTTCACGAACCAAGGTTATCAATGCTTTACTTGACGCATTAGCAACCTGCTCTGTGTCATAGATAACTTTAGAAATTAGTTGACCAGTACTGTTATTGTCATGAAATTCAACAGGGAAATGAATATAGCGGCTAAACAATTGCTGACGCATTCGCATCACCACATGATTACCAATCCACGAAACCGAATAAGTACCAAAAAAATTCAAAACGCCTCTAAAAATAAAGATGGGGACTATAAAATAAGCAGCTAAACGCAAATACTCATAATCACCTTGGCCTAGGCTGTCATCGACTAGCGTTTCAAGCTGGGCTAGAACTAATACATCAATCACCGAGTAGCCAATCATGCCAGAAATAGCGACAGCAAATGCTAATTTGTAATCTTTAAGGTAAACGCGGAAACGTTTAAAAATTTTATCAGGCACTTTGCTGTGCAAATCGCTGTGTTTATGCATGAAATAACGGGTATCTGAATTAGTAGTGAAAACGTAGGTAGTGTAACTGTTAGGTTGAAATTCCCCAACTATCAATAATTATTTTATTCCCGATGAGTGGAGTTTGCATACCAATAAGGATAGGTATCGTGTCTAAACGTTTTGACAATAATCGGTTTAGGCGAATTATATTGCATAATAAATGTTACTTGGCCTGAGTCAGACGTTGTAAACAATTGGGATTGTGTCCCCTGTTTATTATCTATCTGCTGAAATCTGTTTAATACTTTTTGCCTGGGGAAATGCCAACGATTCATAAATCCCTGACTAAATATCACATAATCAGCATTGACTGTTTGGATAAATTCACTAGAAGAAGAGGTATTACTACCATGATGTGCGGCTACTAAAATATCGGATTGTAATTGTTTTGGGTATAAATCAAGCAACCGCCTTTCAATACTTTTATCAATATCACCAGGTAATAAAATACTATGATACTGATCTGATACTTTGATGACACATGAAGCGTTGTTATTATTATATTTCAGTGCATCATCTGGCCATAAGGCGGTAATCCTCAAGCCCTGCCAACTGATGTCCAGGTTTTGCTGGCAATGGTCTTGATTAGTCAACACTCTAGATACCTGAACACCCTTAAGTAATTGAGGTAAGCTACCAGCATGGTCGTTATCCCCATGGCTAATAAATACTAAGTCGACTTTCAACACTCCCCTCGCCCGTAATATAGGTAATAACACACTGTCGGCCATATTAAAGCCAGAAGGGTAGCTGGCTCCTACGTCATAGATAATAACTCGGTTATTTTTACTGATCAAAACAGCTAAGCCTTGCCCCACATCTAATATATTTATCTGCCAAGTATTATTCTTTTGGGTAAAAAAGTAGCTAACTAGTGGCAGTAATAATAGGCACAGTAATTTTTTATTAAACCAAAGAGAAGGCAAACAACAACAAAATACAAATAGGAAGACACAAAGCCACACAATAGCTGGGAATGCAGGTAAGTTGAAATAAGCCCCGTTAAAATTTAACGCAAATTCAAGGAAAGTTAGCCCATAGCCTACCATTAGATCAGCTAAGGAAAAAAACTCTAACGCCCAGTCAGGTTCAATCGCCAAAAAAATTACACCTAATAAACAAAGTGGCACCAAGACCATTGTTACTATTGGAACTGCTATTAAGTTAACTAATGGGGAAACAATTGAGACGTAAGAAAACTGCCAAGCGACTAATGGCAACATTAATACGGTCAAACATAATTGTACTTTGACCATACCGGATAATATTACTACCAAAGAAAAATTGCCATGTTTGACTGGCCAGCGCCAAAATACAAAACAAATAATAATCACAGCAGAAAAACTTAACCAAAAACTTAATCCAAAAATGCTTAATGGAAAAAGTAATACAAAACAACTGAGCCCCAATAAAATTAAACTTTTTGCACCAAGATGCTTGTTACATAGAAACAAAATAGTAAATAAAAGCAACATCAACCATGCCCTGAGTGTAGGCAAACCAAAACCAGCTAAAGCTGAGTATGCTAATGTGCTAAAAATAGTTAACAACATAGCGATGTTATGCAAATTAATCTGATGTAAGAAATAAAATTGGCTGACTAGCCCACCACCAATCCATGCTATAAAAAAATAACTTAAGCTCGCTACCAATGCCAAGTGCAGGCCCGATATTGCGATAAGATGAGCCACGCCCGTTTTTTGTACTAGGTGCCAGTCTGTAGATTGCAGCATTCCTCTATAACCAAAAGTTAGTGCTGCTAACCATGACTCATGAGGCAAATTAAAAGTTAACATCTTATTGAGTAAGGTTTGTCTAATCGTTTTCACGTCGTCAATTAACGTATTATCAACATGAGATTTAACGTAACCCGTTGCGTTTATGCCCTCACTAAACAACCATTGTTGGTAGTTAAAACCTGACTCATTAGCGAACCCATGTGCGGGTTTAACTTTAACCAAAAGCTTTACTTGCTGACCCTGTTGGACCTGCCAAGTAGGATCTCGCCAACTTAAACGGAAGGTTTTAGCATAAAACAAATGTTCACCATCAATTTGTGTAATGTTAATATTAAATCGAATATTTTTAGCTGCAATCACTAAACTGCTTACATCGCCTGTTATTTGTACTGGTCGACTAGTTTGTTCTGAAGATAGTTGCAAAGAGTATTGCCAATGCCCTACACTCGCCATCCAGATAATGCCAAATAAGAAACAACCAAGGTGTTGATTTTTTCTGAATAGTAGGCAGGCACAAACTAGTAGTAAAAAAGTGATATAGACAGAAGGCAGGCTAGTCCAAAATAAACTAGTAAAAGATGCTGAAATAAAACATAGAAGTTTACTGTCCATAGTAACTGGTATAAGCCGTCCGTTGCTGCACGAAATTAAAGTATAGAGAACTATTCTGAAAAAGTTTATTAAGCGCTTCCTACCCAGTCCTCAAAAAATCAGAGAACAGAAAATTCTATCGATTTTTGGCACCCTGTTACACGATCCTAACCTCTGGCATTTAAATAGGCGATCAGCATCAGGTGCTTTTGCTGTGGGTTTGTTTTTTGCATTTTGGCCAGTACCTTTTCAAATGTGGCTCGCCGCAGCTGTAGCGATACCTTTTCGTGTCAACTTACCATTATCAGTGGCTACAGTATGGATCAGTAACCCTTTTACTATGCCCCCCATTTTTTATAGTGCTTACATTGTTGGTACAACTATTATGGACTCCCCGCAAAAAGAGTTTAGTTTCGAGCTAAGCTGGAATTGGGTGCTGCAAAGCATCGAAACTATTGGACCAGCATTTCTAATTGGTTGTGTTATATATTCAATATTTTTTAGTATCGTTGGCTACTTTAGTTTAAATTATTTATGGCGTTTGTCAGTCACTAAGGCATGGAAGCTGCGTATCAAAAAACGCGAACCAAAAATATAAACTTATAGCGGCAATCGCGGATAAACACTTGCGATTATGTCTATTAACGCTTGCGTTATTTGGGGTGACGCCCGCTTACTTGGCATATATTCAAACAATAACTACCTGCTATAAACTTTTCTAAAGAACGTACTTTTTGCTTCTACTATTCTAAAAGACCTCAAAGGCGTTCCGATATCTCCAACGTTTTGTTTTAAATATTATCAATAACAAAATCAATGAACCTATGTTGTTTATATATAAAACTATATTTAACAGCAGCTAAATAACAAGTTAACACTTTATTTTGAATTCATATATTTGTCATATCGGCGTCATAGAAATGTCTTACAAACCTTATAAATTATCGTTTATCTAAAAGCTTAGTTTTAAATAAACGATGGAAAATCCAACAACATGAATGATAATCGCTACCCCACCCTTGTTACTAGCCAACTTTCAGTTGTCATTACCGCACTTTTAAGTACAGCGTCCTACGCACAGCAAATCTCTGAAAAAGAAATCGAGTTAATAACAGTCACAGCACAAAAGCGAGTTCAATCAATTCAAGATGTGCCTGCTAGTATCAGTGCATATAATGGTGACTTTTTAGAGTCTATGGGGGTCGTTGAGCTAGATATGTTGTCTGAAATCACACCAGGGCTTGTGATCCAAGAACAAAGTCCTAACAACCCAGGATTTGTTATTCGCGGCATCACCTCAGATAGCGGTTCAGCTCAAGCTGCACCTCGTGTATCTATTTATTATAACGGTGCAGATATCTCTCGCTCTCGTGGTTCGTATTTTGAAATGTTTGATATTGAGCGCATCGAAGTAGTAAAAGGCCCACAGGCCACATTATTTGGGACTGCCGCCTCTGTTGGTGCTTTGAGTGTCATCACCAACAAACCAGAAGAAACATTTTCTTCTGCTATAACTTTTGGTTTAGGCAATTTTACAGCTAAACAAACTAAAGGTTATATTACAGGTGGAAATGAGACCTTACAGGCTAGGTTTGCGTTTAGTTATCGTCAGCGGGATGGCTATATTAACAATATTGCAGGGGATCTTAATTCACAAAGTGCCGATGGTACCCAACAAGAAGATATGCATGGAATTAAACGCATAGCTATTAGGGCCTCTTTACGTTTTACACCTATTGACTCAATCACTACTGATTTAACCTTAACTCACGAAGAAAATGATGATTCGGGCACCTCATTTAAAAACGGATTGTATGCACCAACAGATGGCGACTCTAACCCCTTTAGTTTTGTAGAAATGTCGGGAAGTCCATTTTCTGCTGGAGTACTTGGCTCAGATAAACTAGGCGTAGAACGTGAAACAGATGACATCAATGTGACTGTCAACTGGGAAGTATCCGACAGTCTATTATTCACATCGATATCTGCAGCTCGTAACTTCGACTCGCTAGAAGTTTTTGACGCAGATGGTACCCAAGCATGGTTTTTAGAATTTGCAGAAGACGCCGAAGGCGACCAGTTTAGCCAAGAGTTTAGGTTACTCCACACTGGCGATACGCTTACCATTTTGGCTGGTATCAGTTATTTTACCGAGGAAGGTAGCCAAGTTGTACCCTTTAGTACTGAGGAATCTATCTATTTAAACTGCCTTGGTGCTTTAGGCTCAGGTTTACCTTGTATTAATGCAAACGGTTCGGTTAATTTACTAACACCAGCGCTAACAGGTGGTGCCTCGTCAGTATTACCCTATAGCGCGCTGTTTAGTAATTTTGGCGAATCAGATACCTTATCTGTATTTGCTGATTTAAGTTACTCAGTGAATGACAAACTAGAAATTACAGCCGGTATACGTTACGTAACGGAAGACAAAACCAGTGGTTATAGCTCTATGGTTCCCAATTCTGTTCTTGCTGGTGCTCCACTTCTACCAGTTGTCAGCACAGATGGCCTTATGTTTACAGCAAATGAGGAATTTAATGATTGGCTACCACGTTTTAACATATTGTATAACTTAGACGAAGACACCAACGTTTATGCGACTATATCTAAAGGAAGACGATCTGAAGTATTGGACGTAAATTCACAAGCTGGTGAAAATGGAGTCGGAGCTATTGCAGCCATAACCTTAGTACCTGCCGAAATTATCTGGAATTATGAAACCGGTATTAAAGGCCAAGCTTTGGATCGCAAAATCACTTACTCGGCTTCAATATTCTATCAAGACTATTCGGATTTTCAGGTCACTCAGCAAGACGATGCAGGCACTTTTTTTACGGCTAATGCAGGCTCAGCAACCAACATAGGTCTTGAAACAGAATTAAGAGCACTGCTAGGCGATTACTTCGATGTGTTTACTAATCTTGCCTACATTGACGCAGAAATTGACAACGACAGTGAGAATGGCGACTTAGCCGGTAATAGATTCCGCTTACAACCTGAACTTATGACCAGTATAGGAGTTGCTTACAATCAACCGCTTACAAATAACATAAGTTTAACGGGCTCTATGGTATACAGCTATCGCTCAGATATTTTCTTTGAGCCCGCTAATACCCCCATTTCAGGGTTGGCTATTAGCGAAGACGCCATTAATTTGGTGAATGCGCGGATTGGTATTTCAAACGAAGCAAACAGATGGTCTGTAAATATGTTCGTGAGTAACTTATTTGACAAACAATACCTAGTCGATGCTGGTAATACTGGTGGTAGTTTTGGCAATCCCACATTTGTTGCAGGCCCACCTAGATTTGTTGGCGTTGAATTTAATATGGAATTTGGCGAATAATAAATGCTTAGCTAATTAATATTATGTAAATTCACGCACTTATTGAACACCATTAGACGCCATTTATTCATGCGGTATTTACGATGATAAAATGAAATATTAATCATTAATCATTAATCATTAATCATTAATCATTAAGACCATAAGTTGCGTCTAAATATTCGACTATTTTTTCTGACTCAAACATGTGTACATTTTCATTCGGATCGATTAGGTATGGGATGGCCATTCGTCCGGCTTTTTCTTGCAAAATTTTACGATTAGTCAGCGCGCTGTTGGGTACTATATTTAACACGTCTCTAATCGGTGGTAATACCCATTCGCCTAACTCGGTTCTACCACAGTTATGTAAAATATAAGGGATCTGCATTTCACAAAGATACTCGCGGACCAATCGTGCATAGGGACTAGACTCAAAACTGTATAATTCTAGTAATTGCTCAGGGGCGCGAGATGCTTTTTTAGTTATTCCTAATCCTGGCCGAGCGGTGCTAGCTAATACTGAGCCTATCGTTTGTATTGGGCCCAATTGCCATTTTAATGGCAATGCCCTTTGTCCATAAACTTCGAATAAGTATTTTATGATACTCAACGACTCATACATTTGAGTACCCGTGTTAGGGTCAATCAAAAAAGGAAATTGGGCTTTACCACCTACCTCGATCACCTCCAAGCGATAACGATCTCCCTGTTTAGGGCAAGGATAAATTTCTGCATCAAGGTCGAGTTCAGTTAGCACCTCTCTTACCAACCTACAGTAGGGACAACCTTCTATATCAAAGAGTTGTAATGGAGTTTCAGGCTTCAACACGGCCGAACTAGCACTGATCCCTGAGCCAGTGCGCACGAGTGTAGCCAACAATGAACTGGCGATATTTATAGGGCCTAATGTTAATTTTTTCAAAAGATGACTCGCTGTTTAATC
The DNA here is from genome assembly GCA_964564805.1 of uncultured Pseudoalteromonas sp. Lineage (GTDB taxonomy): Bacteria > Pseudomonadota > Gammaproteobacteria > Enterobacterales > Alteromonadaceae > Paraglaciecola. The sequence goes on from CAZMDX010000147.1 coordinate 9,153, forward strand.
CAATTTAAATATAACAGCCATAATTAATAGGACAAGAGAAACATCTTGATTGTGTAGTCATATTCATGCCAATTCGATGATAAACAGGGCAATAATTACACTTTTTAATTAATCATAAGTTGCACCAGGGTATTAACAGATAGATGTGACATTTATGCCAACACACAAAATTAAATATATTTTTAAGTCTTCGGTGCTATTAATTACAAACTCGGTTAATCACAATTTTGCAGGGATCATTATCTGTTATACGTTCCATACATATATGTGAAATCACGCACAATAAATAACAACAAAGCATTTAATGCGAGTTCCTAGCGTTTGATAATTAGTGAGGTTTAAGCTTTATTATCCAAGTGATATCATATTTCATAAATAGTATTGGTATCACTGATACATTCATAAAACCTAAGCTTAGCTACTAATCATTGTTGTGCAAACAAATAACAACCACGTTAGTTTTTTTATATATCAATTTTTTTAAACTATTCTTAACTTTGCGCATCAATAATTATATAAAAATTAAAATTGTCAGGCTTAGGTAATGACGACTAATGAATCAAATGGTTACCCATCAACTTTAAAGACATTGTCTGTTTCAACATAAATAATCGATTTAATAAAGTCTTCTGGGTAAAGATATAAACTATTGTGAACACCCCCTCCTCCATCATCTTGCGCCTAAATGCTCCAGGTGTTAAGCCGAAGTTAGCTTTGAACTGACGATGAAAATAGCTCAGATTAGTCAATCCACTTTCAAACGCCACTTCAGTATGATTAAGGTCTGAAGATGACAATACACGTGCGGCTTTTTCAACACGACGGGTTACAATGTTCAATGAAACTCATACCTGTGTGACGATGAAACTCACGAGAGAATAAACTACGAGACAGACCAAACTCAGCGGCGGCTTGATCTAGTCCGGTATTCTCTTGCAGGTGCTGTTCTATGCAAAGCGCAACTTGTTGCATCTTGTGTTGATATTTATTTTTCCGATTATTTAGAAGCGACTGACTGGCTTCCAGCCGAAATCTGTTGCAGTGCAATACTAAAATCAAACTCACTAAGCTCCAATTAAGTTGCTGGGTACTTGATGCAGTTTAGTTAATACCTTCACTGACTTGGTTTCCAATATTGAGTAAACTAGAATTGGTCAGGGCTGCGTCTACGATGCTTATTCCCAGCAAGAATATCGCTTGCACGGTAGTCATTTGTAGTGGGGATAAAAAATGCTGCATATTTGTTGGGGACATACAAAATATCTTTATCTCAGCGTGTATTTTATCAGCCACTACTACTTGATGTTGAACTCCGGGTGGAATTAGTAGTGTTCTTCCTTCCTTAAAATCAATATCATAAACATCAACTCTTAAGTAACCACCGTATTCATAACATAATATTAGTTCGGCAATATCATGACTATTTATACTCGCCGCAGTGCTTATTTTGCTTTTAAATTCCAAAACATAATTATACCCGGCCGTACATAATTTTTGGTCGTTAGTATAAGACCCGTTATTTAGCTAAAGTTAATATAATGTATACTGGTTAGGATCAGTATTCAAAAGCATATGTATGGCATGAGGTAAATACTACCCATGATCAATCGCCTTTATTTATTCCACGGAAACGTTAAATATGATTAAGTTGCACCACCTGAATAAATCCCGATCTAAGCGCATAATCTGGTTACTTGAGGAACTCAGTGTCGAGTATGAAGTGGTCCCATATCAGCGCGACAGCAACACTCAGCGAGCACCAGATTCGCTTAAAGTCATTAATCCACTTGGTAAGTCGCCTGTCATCCAAGACGGCGAACTTATATTATCGGAGTCAGGGGCCATTATTGATTATTTGGTGAGCCGTTACGGCGCCGAGATCTTGGCACCTGTTATTCATACACCAGATCACGCTCGCTATATACAATGGCTGCATTTTGCGGAAGGCACCGCTGCTTATCCACTGATCACACGATATCTGTTGGGTGTTGACGATAACCAAAGCTGTTTTCTGGGTGGGTTTGCTCGTAAACAAATGACAGAAGTGCTGACATTTGTAAACAATGACTTAGCTAATAAAGACTATCTTATTGAAGGCCAATTTACTGGCGCAGACGTACTAAATTCCTTTGTATTTGAAAAAATAAGCCAAGCTCGTGGGCTAAGCCAATTCCCAAATATTGAGTCCTATTTACAACGAATTTTAAGTCGTCCTGCAGCCATAAAAGCAGAACTGCTAGAACGCGAGTTTGACCAAGAAGAAAGTTAAGGGCCGCTCTAAGCTGAGCACACTCTAATCGAGCTCATTAGGCATGATATGCCCTAATGATGCCATGTAGCTTTTATTATTAATAAAATGAAAACAATTAAGGTTGATACGATGAAATTATACGGCTTTTCCGCCAGCAATTATTATAACGCAGTTAAACATTTACTATTAGCCAAAGGCATTAACTTTGAAGAGGTGATGGTTTATCCAAATCAAACGGAAGAATATTTAAAAATACATCCACTGGGTAAAGTCCCCGCTTTGGAAACCTCAGAAGGTATCATTACAGAAACTGACGTGTTGATGCGTTATATCGATCGGCAAGGTGATGAAAGCTTTTTCCCAATCGATGATTTTGAGCGTGCTAGATGCGAAGAAATCATGAAAATGGCAGAGATATACATAGAACTGCCCGCTCGCCGTCTAAGTGGTGAGGTACTATTAGGATTACCACGCTGCGAGTCTGCATTTAAAGAAGCCCGCCCGCTGATTCAAAAGGGACTCAAAGCTTTAGATAACCTGTGTAGTTGTACTCCTTATCTTATGGGTGACAAAATGACCGCAGCAGATATACTTTTACGTTATGTTTTGGTTGTTGCCAAGATGAACGCTTCTAAAGTATATGCTTGGAGATTACTAGCAGATTATCCAAAGTTAAAAGCCTGGGAAGCGAATATGGCAAAGGATGACATATCAAAAAAAGTTGATGCAGATGCTAAAGCCGCATTACCTGGGTTGATGGCACATTTTAACAGTAAGAAATAAGCATATCTGACGAGAGTTGTGGCTGATTAAATATCCGCTCAGGAATGTCATGATTAGTCACAGGCAATAAAAATTAATATCTTATTGGTGACTCAGTTTCAGAGGCTTGATGATTAGTCGTTCCTCTGAAATTGTTGTGTGAAAATATTAATATTTGTTCTTCGAGCTTAAAATCGTGAGTGATTTTAAGATATATCAATATTTGGTATCACCGTTTGTTAAGACACTCACGGCTTTTGGCTTTAAAATTTAAACTACACATGGCCTGGGTCCAGCTGACTTTTGAAGGTGTTCGAGGCACTTGGCTTTACTATGCCATCCCATACAAGCAGTCATTAATAGTGACTACTTGTATGGGAACAGGTTCAACCATAAAAGTCTGATTGATTTAGAATAAGTGTTAATTATTCATCTAATAATACTTATCTCAAAACAACCATAGGTACTTTACTACGCTCAACCATTTTCAAGGTGTTACTACCTAAAAAGAATTGTCTTAGTTTTGAGTGCCCAAAGGCTCCCATAACAATAAGTCCAATATCATGAGTCTCTTTATATTCCATTAGAGACTCATGTATGTTGCCCTCAATAAATGATGCGGTGACATTAAACCCTTTGTCTTCAAGTTTTTTCTGAGCTAGCGAAAATTTATCCTTTTGATTTGACTCGCTATTATTTACAGAAACAAGGTGACAGTGAAGACCATGTAGTAACCCACCATCGATAACCCGTTGCAGCGCTTTGTCTGCCGTTTCTCTGCCGTCATAAGCAATCATAAACGACACTGGCGTTTTGAACACACCCGGAATAACCATGACTGGATGAGATGCTTTACGTAACAAGGTCTCGATATGAGATCCCAATACGTTGAAGTTACCATCATGTCCCTCGCCACTTCGGCCGATAACAATAACTCGTGTTTGACCTTCGATATCGTCTATCGAATCAACTAAATCACCATGCCTTTGTAATGACTCGACGTCCTCAACACCTGCCGCCTTTGCCTGATTAACAACATGGTCGAGTAATTTTATACCTAACTGGAATGCAACTTTACTCCGTTGCTCGTCTAGTTTTGTCATTTCCTCAAGTAAGGCTGTTCGCGCACCTAGGCCAATAGCCCCAGTATAATCATCTGCGCCATGCTGCTGTTCTTTTTCTAATGTGTGCAAAAAAAGAACAGGTTTACTGAGCTTTTTTGATATCCAGACTGCCGCTTCTGTTACGGCTGAACTTATTGCAGAACTGTCTACACAAGTAATTATTTTTGTCATCGTTATCTCCTTAATGTCCGCCAAGCAGTTTTTCAACTTCTTCAGGGTCATTGTGCACCCCAAATTTATCAACCACTGTTGCTGTTGCCTCGTTCATACCAACAATTGTGACAGTTGCGCCTTCGCGTCGGAATTTAATCACAACCTTGTCGAGTGAAGATACTGCGGTTATATCCCAAAAATGAGCGTGGGTCAGGTCAATTATAACCGTTTCTACTGCTTCTTTAAAATCAAATGCCTTGGTAAATTGCTCCGCTGAAGCAAAAAACACCTGACCGATGACCTCATAAGTTCGCACATTATCAGCTTCACTAAAGTGAGGTTTCACCATCATCAATCTGCCAATTTTGTTGGAGAAGAATAATGTGGCTAATAACACCCCAATTAATACACCAAACGCAAGATTATGGGTAGCCACAACCACCACAACAGTGCTTACCATAACTATACTTGACGACACCGGATGAGTACGTAAGTCGGTAATGGAAGACCAAGAAAACGTCCCGATTGAGACCATGATCATCACAGCAACTAATGCGGCCATTGGTATTTGACTAACCCAATCATCGAGAAATACCACCATAATAATCAGCACCAGACCAGCAACAAAGGTAGACAATCTACCCCTACCACCCGACTTTACGTTAATAATAGATTGTCCAATCATCGCGCAACCTGCCATACCGCCAAATAATCCTGCACCAATATTAGCAATACCTTGACCTTTACATTCTTTATTACCGTCACTGGTGGTATCTGTTAGTTCATCAACGATGGTTGCTGTCATCATAGACTCAAGTAAACCAACCACAGCAAGACCTGCGGAATAAGGTAAAATAATTAGTAGCGTTTCCAGATTAAGAGGTACATCAGGCCACAAGAATATCGGTAGAGTATCCGGGAGTTCACCCATATCACCTACTGTTCTGATGTTTAAATCTAGGGACATCGCAACAACTGTTAAGGCTACAATACATAAAAGCGGTGATGGGATCATTTTTCCAATAGCAGGAATATATGGAAAAAGATAAATAATACCCAAACCTGCAGCAGTCATTGCGTAGACATGCCAAGTAACATCAGTCAGTTCAGGTAACTGCGCCATAAAAATCAGAATAGCCAGAGCATTAACAAAACCAGTTACAACAGAACGCGAAACAAATCGCATCAAACTACCTAACTTAAGATACCCCGCGCAAATTTGTAGCACACCAGTTAGTAAGGTCGCAGCTAATAAGTATTCTAGTCCATGATCTTTAACCAGCGTGACCATTAATAAGGCCATTGCACCCGTTGCTGCAGAAATCATTCCTGGTCTACCACCCACAAAGGCAATAATGACCGCAATACAAAATGAAGAGTACAGACCCACTTTAGGGTCAACACCTGCAATAATTGAAAAAGCAATTGCTTCAGGTATCAGGGCTAATGCCACCACAATACCAGCAAGCACATCACCACGAATATTAGAGAGCCAGTCTCTTTTCATGTGTTCGAGCATGTAAATAACCTAATAATAAGAGATTCTGTACAAGACAGAGGAAGAGTTATGTTTTTATTTAAAAAATGATAAAACGCGTATCTAATGATGGGGTTGTTTAGAGTAGTAAAACTATTAACATCAGCTTCATTGATTTAAATTCAAGTCACATAATAACGCTTTTGTAATTTTGTTACAAATATAGATATTTTACATTGATGATAAAATTGCGGGTCACGATTTACAATCAGCCACTTTATAAAATGTCAGGTTGATTTAATCACAACAAAAAATAACTTGTCCAAATGTAGTTTTAATCAGTTTTATAATTGCTTTTTTCTTCACGTCACCATTTGAGTGTTTCTTTATAACGTTTATTATCTAAATAAGCGCTGCGCGTGTGTCACCAAGCCTGTTGTCACACTGCCAAAATGATTCCCAATAACCACTTTAATATTTGGAAAAATTGAATTTATCCATGCTTGTATGACTGGTGAAATTGCGGTTCCTCCCGTAACAAATATCGTATCTGGCTGAGTTCCTGCTTGTTTTAAAGATTCATTAATCAAGAGTTCAAACTGCCTTAATTCATCTTTGATGGCCTCACCCAACTCAACACGGCTAATTCCTACCAAAAAATCCTTTTCAATATAGTGAAGTGGTAGCGCTATTTTTTCGTGTTTAGAGAGATCTATTTTTGCCATTTCAGCACTTTGGTTAAGTCTGAGACCCAACTTGCGATCCCGTAAATACTTCAATCTGTCGAGTCTTTTGTCTGTGGACATCATGCAGTACCTTGCTAGCTCATTGCCCGTTCTATGAGAGTTAAATTCCTGCTGCGCCCTAACATCATTAATATTGACGGCCTGACTAAATAAGGTATTGGGAACAGGAAGTCCGCTAGATAACATCGCATTTTTTCCAAAATGGGGCATCAAAGTCATCAGCGCTAATTTGTTATCGAGATCAATACCCCCTAACCGCTTCCCCGAATAACTTAAAATACAGTTTTCTCTACTCTGCAAATGCGTATAGCTGGGTCCTAGCTTGAGCATCGAACAATCTGTTGTTCCACCTCCTAAATCAAGAATAAGCACCACCCTATCTTCTATAAGTTGTCTCTCATAATCATATGCTGCAGCCACAGGCTCCATCAAAAATTCAATATCTTCGAAACCTACTTTTTTTGCGGCTTCATCAATAATTTGAAGTGCTTGCACGTTCCCGTTATTGCCTTGTAAACCGTGAAAGTTGACAGGCCTACCTATCACTACCTGCTTTAACTCAATACCCTTTACATACTCTGTTTCGTGCTTAATGAAGGCTAACATTTTTTCTACAACCGTTGAAAATACCTTCTGTTGTGCACGAGAGATATCAGCACCTAAAAACGATTTGGGTGACTTAATATAAAAACCATTTTCAGGATCAGAGATATGTGCCAGTTCAGCCTCTTTACCAAAAATCACTTCTGAGCTTGATTGCAATGCTTCCATGACACTTTGTGCTCTTTGATTAGTTTTAGCATTCTCACGATTTTCTTTACGCAATTGCTTTCTAAAAATATTAATTAATTCATCATCATTCAAAAACCGTTCATTTTTGGACTTATCTTCGCTGTTATGGCGTTGTGATTGAGCTATTTTTTCTGCTCGAACTCGCTTCGATAATTCATACTCTGAAACCTCTTCAGGTTTAATAACACCGTGTTCTAAAAAGAGACAAGACGACAGTCTTGTCTCACCGTCTTCCAATGGAACAAGAACGGGTTCATTATTATTTATTATGCCTATAGAGCAGTTGGATGTGCCAAAATCTAATCCTGCAAACATAAGAGTGTGTCCTTATAATTTCTGATATTTTGATATTTTGATATTTTGATATTTCAAGAATACCATTCTAACGCAGGTTAATGAGCACCGCACTGATACTGTAAACACAGTTATTTTTTATGGTTAGATGCTTAAATGGTGACAGAGCACGCATAGAACTTAATATGCTGTAACTTACCGAGTATGTTTGGTTGAGTACCTTATTTTGTACCTTATTTTGGCATCAAAAATGAATACTTCGATTTAGTCTAGTGAAGTTAACATCTGATAAACTATCGGCTCTACTCTTGCACAGTTTATATGATAACAATTTTAATACATGCATTGACTTTATATTGTTTTACTTGAGCAAATAAAACTTAAAATTTTTAAGAAAAAACCCTAGGTGTTGACATGAAATAATTCTAATTAGACAACTATATCTGTTGGTACATACTAGATATAACGATAGCTGATGCTCATACGAAGTTGTTAAATTAAGTTGAAAAAAGTCATTTTGTTTCACTACAACAAAAAGCACCAACTGAAGAATTGGATCTCTTATGTTGTTTTGGTTTAAAGAGTACACAGTTTTTTAAATCTGCGGGAGGCAACACCCAAAATACCAGTGCTGAAGTCAGTATTGATGGCTCAGAACGTCAATACTGACTAGGTCAATTTTAAAGCCAGTCGTTGCACCAGAAACTGAAGTACCAGCAGCAAATACATCTCCAGCCAAAAACCAACATCAATGCCCGATGTTTCATTAGCACTTAACTTGACACGATTATTACTATCTGCAAACAAAATATTAATCGAATTAAATACCACAGTACTTTTGTAATAATTAAAAATCGCCAAACACTTTATCAAATCCAACTCTGTTAGCGTCAGCATCACCGACAACACCTAAACCATTAATATTTTTATAACTTTAGCAGTAACATATTGATTGCTATCCCAAACCCAACCCAACCAGTAACAAACAAACTAATACTATTTTGTTAAAAACAATATCTGGTGATTTCAAAGTCTTTTTGTTTGTATTGTGGTCAAACACAATTAACGCGGCTATTGCATTATAGTTGCCACGACAAAACTAAGGGCTAGGGATGTATTCTTGATAAATTTTGAAAAGTTCAATTCTATAACTCATACCTTCTATGCATTAGAAAGTGACTTCAACACATCAAGTTTAACCAGTAACGTTTTATGTGTTTTAAAATGTTTAAACGGATCATACAAACAATCCTACGCAAAGATAAAACCAATGATGTAAGCCGTTGCTTTTAATAGCTAATAAATATTCT
>CAZMDX010000148.1:0-5662 GCA_964564805.1 uncultured Pseudoalteromonas sp.
AACCGTTATAAATCTGAATTTTTAGCGAATATGTCACATGAATTAAGAACACCACTTAATTCTATGTTGTTGCTTTCAAATTCTCTTTCTAAAGTAAAAAAAATTGAACCTACTAAATTAAATAAACAAGCTTCCATAATTTACGATGCAGGCAGTAGCCTTTTGGATCTTATCAACGATATTTTAGACCTATCTAAGATAGAAGCCAAACTCATGACTCTTAATATTGGACAGATACACATAAGTTCACTTGTGCATGAGATTAAAGAACTCTTTATGCCACAATCTGAGGCAAAAAATATTGAATTCAAATCAATGATAGATCCGAGTGTGCTCAGAACCTTCTTAACTGATAAAGCAAAACTAACGCAGGTACTAAGAAACTTCCTCTCTAATGCTATGAAATTTACAAATAATGGTGGCCGCATTTCAATTGAAGTGACATCCAATGTTGAGGAAGATAAGGTTCTCAGACCTATTGTTATTTCAGTGGTAGATAATGGCATTGGTATTGCCGAAGAAAACACCAGTCTTATTTTTGAAGCCTTCAAACAAGCCGATGGAGGTACCAGTAGGCGATATGGTGGTACAGGTTTGGGGCTGAGTATATCTAAAGAATTAACAGCTCTCTTGGGTGGTAGAATTTTTGTAAAATCAGCTATAGGTAAAGGTTCAACATTTTGTATTTACCTGCCGATTAAAATCAATACCGATTTAATAGACGAAAACTTATTAGAACATGTTGAATTCGACAATGAACCTTTGGCTTTGGATAGATTGGAAAGTCAAAATTCGGTTTTTGCTGTTGATGATAGGGACAATTTAGAACATCAGGATATTGTTATTTTAGTTGTAGAAGATGACACGGATTTTGCCAACATTATTATAGAAGAAATACATCAGCTCGGGTATAAAGCGATAATGGCTTTTGATGGAAACACCGCAATTTCTCTGGCAAGAGAGTATAAACCCACCGCTATTATACTTGATATTCAATTGCCAATTTTAAATGGTATGGAAGTACTAAGAATTCTAAAGTCTGATGTAAATGTTAGACATATCCCCGTTAAAATTTTATCTAGTATGGAGCCTCAAACTACAGCCAAGAAGTTAGGTGCCATAGATTTTATTCAAAAACCAATTATAAAAGATGAACTTAATATGTTGATCACTTCTTTGGTTGAATTTGTTCAAGACACAGATAAACGCCTCTTGCTTGTTGAAGATGATAACGTGCAAGCAGAATTCTTAGAAAAACTTTTAACAGATAAAAATATTTCTGTAACAGTTGTGAATACTGCGAAAAAGGCTTTGGATGAGTTATTAATTAACAAATATAACTGTGCAATTGTCGATCTTAACCTTCCTGATATGAGCGGATTTAAACTTTTAGAACTAATTGAAGAAAAAAATATAAAACTCCCCTTTATTATTTATACGGCAAGAGATTTAACCAGTGATGAATTGACAAAGCTTAGAAAATACAGCGATGCAATTATTTTAAAAACGGCAACATCGAATAAACGATTAGTAGAAGAAGTATCATTATTTTTACACAGTGTTAAAAACTCCTTAAATGAGGAAAAGCAGCAACTTCTTTCCCAAGCCATGAATACTGACTTAGGGCTCGAAGGTAAGCGAGTGCTAATGGTAGATGACGACATAAGAAATTTATATGCTCTATCTGCTGTTTTAGAGGTCAAAGGTCTAGATATAACCTCTGCTCAAAATGGTAAGGAGGCCATGGAGCTGCTTCAAAATACAGACAAAAAGTTTGATATTGTTCTTATGGATATCATGATGCCAGTGATGGACGGTTACGAGGCGATGAGAGCGATTAGAAAAAATAATAATTTAAAAAACATTCCGATTATTGCGCTTACTTCAAAAGCGCAAGCTGAGGACCGACAGCTTTGTATTGATGCGGGTGCAAATGAATATATGTCTAAACCGATTGATCACGAACAACTCTTATCGCTTTTAAAAATTTGGACAACATATCAGGGGCTTTATAATGAAAGATAAGGTTCAGAATTTACTGGCATGTATTCATGAATATTACGGCTACGATTTAACCGATTACCATATTGATTTCTCAATAAGGGCGGTAAAAAATGAGATGTATCATCAGTCTATTACAGATATTGATACTTTCTGTGAGGCGCTTCTGCGAGACGAGTTTAAGCTGAATAGTTTTATCCGTTGTTATTTAATTAATGTCAGTGATATGTTCAGAGATATTGAGCCTTTTAGAATATTTCGAGAGCAAGTTGTTCCTGATTTAAAGTCTTATCCTAGAATAAGAGTGTGGTCTTGCGGGTGTGCATCTGGGAAAGAGGCGTTATCATTGGCCATAATACTTGAAGAAGAGGGCCTTTATGACAGAACCATAATTTATGGCACTGACGTTAATCAAAAAGCATTAGAAGCGGCTTCGACAGCAACGTATTCTGTTGATGATGTTATCGGTTTTACCCAAAATTACTACCTGAGTGGTGGTAAAAGAGACTTTAGAAATTACTACACAATTAACTGGGAAATAAAGACGGTTCATTTTAATCAACGTTTACTAAAAAACGTGTATTTTTCTGTTCACAATCTAGTGAGCGATAAGGTTTTTAATGAATTTGAAGTGATATTTTGTCGTAATGTGTTCATCTACTTCAATGATAATTTACAAGAGCGTTCATTACATTTATTAAAAAATTCTTTACGTTATCGAGGCTATCTATTCTTAGGCCCCAGTGAACATATGAATTTCAAAGGTATTTCTGAAAATTTTCGTATGATTGATTCGAAAAATAAAACGTATCAAAAAATAAATGATGTGGTGTGTATATGAAAAAATTTAAAATACTTATTATTGACGATATTCAAGAAAATATATTTTCACTAATTACTATTTTAGAACAAAATCCACATTTTGAAATAAAAGGTATATCTAGTGCAATAAAAGCACTCAGTTATATTGATCAGCAAGTTGTGGACCTGATACTTTGTGACGTTCAGATGCCCAATATGGATGGATTTGAATTTGTTTCTATTATTAGACTAAGGAAAAAAACAGCGGATATTCCTGTGATATTCGTCAGTGCACACAAAAAAGAACGTGCGTTTTTTCATAAGTCCAAGGAGCTAGGAGCAATTGATTATCTTGTAAAACCTATCGATGCAGATGAACTTGTTCATAGGCTCAACACGTATCATAAGTTTGCTATGCGAGAGCATGAAAAAATAAAGGAATTAAATGAGTTAAATAGTAAGCTCTCTCAAAATAATTCTTTTTTGCAGTCTTTAGAAGAAAAGGTGACAGAACGCACCCGTGAATTGAATACTATTTTAACTCTCAGTCCAGATGGATTTGTTTTAGTCAGTGCAGATAATCATATCCATTATATCAACCCTGCCTTTTCAAATATGACTGGACTTCAATTAGATAAGTTAATTGGTAAACCTGCTGAAATATTTATTGAATCGATGGGCAGTCTGTTCGATACCAATCAAATGGGGGATGTATGTTGTATTGGTGCTGAAGATGGTGAGCAAATGATTTATCTTTCTCGCCCAACCACACTTATTCTCCACTGTAACATCAGAACAATGTATGGACCTGAAGGGGGAAAAGAAGGACAAGTCCTATATTTTAGGGACGTAACCCATGAAATAGAGATTAATAGAATGAAAAGTGATTTTTTATCTACTGCGGCTCACGAATTACGCACACCGCTTGCCAGCATATATGGATTTTCTGAATTACTAATGGAGCGCGAGTACGATAAAGAAACATCACTTGAAATTTTTGAAACTATCCACCGACAATCATTACATTTAAAACGCTTACTAGACGAGCTTCTCGATTTGTCGCGAATAGAGGCTCGCGCAGGAAAAGATTTTCATATGCAAGAAAATACACTGCAAGGCATTGTGCAAGAATTATGTACTGACGTTAAAGGCGCTTTTAGTGGACGAAAAGTGGATCTACAAGCAGGAGGGAATTGGCCCTTATTGTCTTTTGATGTTGATAAAATGCGCCAGGTATTAAGTAATTTACTGAGTAATGGGTTTAAATATTCACCAGAAAATGAAAATGTTATTTTACAAACAAGCGAAAGAGAAAAGAACGGATATAGGCAGTTTGGTGTCAGTATAATCGATAATGGGATAGGCATGACCGCTCAACAGCTTGGACGTGTTGGTGAGCGATTTTATCGTGCAGATGAATCAGGCTCTATACCTGGTAGCGGATTGGGTGTGTCACTTGTGAACGAGATAATATCTATCCATGGTGGAAATGTTGAATTTGTAAGCACCAAGACAAAAGGAACGACAGCCACGGTGTGGTTACCTATTATAAAGAATGAGACAAAGGGGTATTAGTGATGAGTAAAAAAATAATTTTAATTGTTGATGATCAAGGTGAATTGCGAAAATTAGTTCGTATGACACTAGAGTTTGGTGATTATGAATTACATGAAGCTGAAAACGGTCAACGTGCCTTAGAGCTTTCGAAAGTTATTCAACCTGACTTAGTTATTTTAGATGTGATGATGCCAGGTGATATTAATGGTTATCAGGTGTGTGAAAAATTGAAACAGGTACAAAATGGAAGAGTACCCTATGTTTTGCTTCTTACTGCCCGAGGACAAAAATCAGATGTGGAAGAAGGAGAGCGGGTTGGTGCGGATAATTACCTAGTTAAGCCTTTCAGTCCGTTGGAGTTAATCGACAATGTTAAGAAAGCATTAGTGTAAACATTTAATCGAGGTTTGTGAGATGGCAGTTCAGAATTTTATCGGTAATAACATGGATGTTCTGGTTGAAAAGCTTACATCGTCAAGAATAGAAAGCGAATCTTCCATTGACTTCATTGATGTTGCCGATACAGAAAAAAAAGCTTTGCAAGCTCAGCTTTTTCGTTATGCCCAAGATATTCAAAAGTTACTTGCAGAGCAAGATATCGCTGCCTTGCATGAAAGCCAAAAAAATGCAGCATATGAACAATTAGAGCGGTTTAATAAGGACTTTATGCTCTTGATGGCACAAAAAGATGCATCTTATAAAGCTCTAGAATCATCCCATTTAGATACTATACGGCGCTTAGCGACAGCGGCTGAATTTAAAGATGATGATACGGGTGTCCACATTGTTAGGATGAGTCGAATATCTTCAATGATTGCCCATGCTTATGGACAAGATAAAACTTACTGTGATTTATTAGAGCAAGCAAGCCCTATGCATGACATAGGAAAAATAGGCATACCTGACAGTGTATTAAAAAAGCCTGGTAAATTAACAGAAGAAGAATGGGTATGTATGAAAAAGCATCCTGAGTATGGTGCTAATATTTTAAGTGGATCAGACGTGCCTTTATTACAAATGGCAGAAGAAGTTGCACTGTCACATCACGAAAAATTTGACGGAAGCGGCTACCCTTCAAACTTAAAGGGTGATCAAATCCCATTAAGCGGACGCATTGTTGGTTTGGCTGATTTTTTTGACGCGCTTACAATGGATAGATGTTACCGCAAAGCATTCTCTGATGAAAAAGCGATTGAGATGGTGAAACAAAACAACGGAACACATTTTGACCCAGAAGTTGTTAAAGCATTTTTATCTATTAGTGATGAAATTATAATTGAGCGTAATAGAATTAATAAGGAAA
>CAZMDX010000149.1:0-3255 GCA_964564805.1 uncultured Pseudoalteromonas sp.
CATAATAAATTCGTTAGCATGATAAGCAGATTGGCGGTGTTGACTGGTTACCCCCACAAACACTATCTGTTCTGATACTTTTAGTTGCCCCACACGGTGAATAATCGACACACTACCCAGTTGCCATTTAGATCTGGCTTTTTCGACGATGTTAGTTAACACTTTTTCTGTCATCGCTGGGTAGTGTTCTAAAAATAAACCACTAACTGGTTGTTGTAGATTCATATCCCGAACCAAGCCAACAAATGTGACTAGCGCGCCATCACTGTTGTTACTGTCTCTTAATTTTTGGTACTCGTAAGCAAAATCGAAATCCTGAGATTGCACACTTATTTGCGTAAAATGGCTCATATTATCGATTAACCGCCGGTCACAGGAGGGAAAAATGCGATTTCGTCAGTCTCATTGATTTCAGCATCATCGTTTGTCATCTCTTGATTAACCGCCACCAAGGCTCTGCCATAAGCCAAATACTCGTTCCAGATAGAACCCTTAGCTTGCAACAAGCTACGTAAATTGGCCACGGTATTGAGTGTTTCACCATTTTGAAGAATGTCTATTTCAAGGCTTTCAGTTTGGGTGATTTCTTTAAGTTGACCAAAGAACAAGATTTTTAACATGACCAATCACCACTCTTACCGCCTTGTTTGCTCAGCACTTTAATATTGCTAATTTCCATGTGTGGGTCGACAGCTTTGCACATATCAAATAATGTCAGCGCTGCCACACTTACTGCAGTAAGTGCCTCCATTTCTACGCCTGTTTGTCCCGCTAGTTTACAAAGAGCTTGAATTCTAACTTTATGCTCATCATCCAAAGTGTGAAAATCCAGTTGAACTTTAGATAACATCAATGGGTGACATAAAGGAATAAGATCGCTGCATTTTTTTGCGCCTTGAATGCCAGCGATGCGCGCAATTGACAATACATCACCTTTTGCATGGGAATTATCTTTTAACATGCCAAAAGCTTGTGCAGACATAGAAACATACCCTTCAGCTACTGCTTGTCGTTGAGTAATTTGTTTGTCGGTTACATCAACCATATTAGCCTTGCCGTATTCATTCACATGGCTCAGACCCGTGTTTTTATTTTTCATATCTTGTTTTATCCTCTGCTTGGGCAATCAGCAATATCTTTTAAATGTACAACAAAGCTGCAAGGGCGATGCGTGGAGTCTAGCTGTTGTTGTAATATTCCATTCCAAGCGGTTTTACATGCTCCGGTAGAGCCAGGCATACAAAAAATAGCAGTGTTATTAGCCATGCCTCCTAACGCTCTTGATTGCACAGTTGAGGTGCCAATTTCTAAGTAAGATACGTGCCTGAATAACTCACCAAAGCCTTCAATTTCTTTTTCAAATAAAGGAAACATCGCTTCTGGTGTGGTATCTCTTGCCGTAAACCCAGTCCCACCTGTTATCAAAACAACTTGAATATCATTGGACGCGATCCAATTAGACACAACCGCTCTAATCTGAAACTTATCGTCAATCACAATTTTTTTATCTATAACATTATGGCCATCTGCTACAGCCACCTCGTATAAATAACGTCCAGATGTATCATTATCTTCATTACGCGTATCCGACACAGTCAACACTGCAATATTCAGAGCCTGTTTAGTTGTTGCATTACTCGTTGTCATTTTTAGCCTTGATAAATAGTTGCTCGGCACAGCGCTGATCCCACTGCCCAAGAGTATTGATATTGTTTAACTGAGTATTTTTCAAAGGTTGTACTTGTAAACCTTGTAACGAATCTAACATCATTTTTACTGAGAATTGCCGCTGCTTGGGTCGTAACACAACATTATCAGGCTGATGCTTAAGTTGCATTGCCAGATATTCAGTGACTTTAATTGATAATGGAATATATAAGGGTAAAAAACAGTTTTCAAAAGCACATAAAACATGGCTATTTCTGCCCATTTTGAGCAAATATTCAAAGTCCTCGTTACATAAATCAGGCATATCTACCGCTATCACCAACAACTCATTGATATTAGGATGATACGCGTTTATATGCACAATAACCGCGTGTATACCCGATAAAGGGCCACAGTTTGGAATAACATCAGCGATACCTTGTTGATGTTGAGAGCCACTGACAAAAACATTATCATCACACACTAAAGCCAATTGTTCTTGGCAATATTCAAGCAACGTCTGTTGGCTATCTGGCATAGTTAATAAGCTTTTATCTGTCCCCATTCTACTTGACTGGCCACCCGCTAAAATCAATCCAGCTAACATTTATTTGGCCCATTAAAAATCTGCAGCGTTATCATCCACATTTCCCTTAATTGCCCAACATGGCTAGATGTTTAGTTGCACCGGCATATCCAGTTTGTAACCAATGTGTTTCTTTTTTGTCACCCGTGTACATCAACTAAATCAGTCGTAATGTCACAGGCGTGGCTTTAAACCACGTTAAAAAATTCTGCAATTCTTGTTCATTCTATTGTTTCATCAATACAGCATTGATTTTAACTTTCACACACAGTGCTAGTGCTTTATCAATGCCACGCAAAATAGTTTCTAGTTAATTGTGTTCGGTGATCGCTGCAAACATTCGAGGATCCAGACTATAGATACTGATATTCAATGAATCAAGTCCGGCATTCACCCATTTTTGAATATCCGCTTCTAACTTGAAGCCGTTACTTGCCATAGCGACATGTTCAATGCCGATGGCTGATGAGCAAGCCTTTATGATGTCAGGTAAGTCTTTTCTAAGAGAATGTTCACCGCCAGATATGCCGATTTTACTGGTACGAATGAGAGCAAAACCATTGATCAGGGTTTTAATCTCAGGCAGTGCCAAAAAGTCAAGACCAGTGTCGTAAGCATAACCATCAGGCAAACTATCAATACATTTTAAATTACACACGTCTGTTACAGACAGCCGCAAATAGTGAAGCAGCCTCCAAATTTATTTTCTAACATTTTATTTAACACCTTTCCAATGTGAAGTGACACAAAATTTGTGGCACTTGCGGGAGGCGGTTTGATTTCTCTTACAACCCTGGCGAATTGGCAAAATTGCCAAATTCACGGCTAAAGCACCTTGTCATGGATTTAGGTGAAACAGCTCGGAATTATGCACTGCTTTTTTGATCAAAAAGATAAAATAATACTAAGCTATTTGTAACATATAATTATAATTTTGTAATGAAAACACTACCAACTTTATGTAAATCTAGGAAACAGTGATGCCACTCGATGCAAGGTGGCACATATGTTGTAGTTATTTA
>CAZMDX010000150.1:0-2629 GCA_964564805.1 uncultured Pseudoalteromonas sp.
TTCAATTTGGTGTATTTGCCTCAGACGGTATTTCGGGTAATTGGAAACACTCCAGTAAGCCTGCGGTAATAAGTTTTAATTTGGAGTCTGGTATTGCTAGCATCAAAACGCATAAACTAAATAAAGAGGCTGAAGGTCTAACGCTCATAAAGGAAATTTTGCAACATGCATCTTCAGATCAGGAATGGGTGGGCAATATGTTTAATGGTTATAAAGGTATGTTTGAGCCCGTAACTATCAGATATTTAAAAGCGAAAGAAATTGCAGTATTTAATGCTAAAAATGAAGAAGTGCTAAGGTTGTTTCGTGAATAGCCTTGCGTATAACAAACCAAGTCAGCGGGAATTTTACTCGCTGAACAACACTCACAAAATCCCCTGCTTGGGGCGTTAGACGCTAATTGGAATTCGTGACATGGAAAAAGTTTTATTCGCTTTAGAAGTAGAAGATGGATGGCCACCTGTAGGTACGGAAGGCGTTTGGTGTGAACGAGTGTAAGATAGCTATAAGTTAAAAAATGTTCCCTTCTTCATACCTGGATTGACCATGGATGATACATTCAAAGCCGAACCAGATGCAGTTAATGACCATATATTTGAGTTTGAAATAACCTCAGAATATGGTCGATCTGTAGTGTGGCTAATGAACAACAAGCGTTTAGATATTGCTGACTTTATTAAAAAAATTGAAGCCTTAGGCTGCCGCTATGAAGGTCTACCCAAATTTTCTCTTGGCGCAATTGATGTCCCATCAACAACTAATGTTACTCAGTTTTACAAACTTATCGACGAATATGGGGCGAAAGGAATAGACTTTGCCTTTCCGGTATGGCGCCTTGAATAACATCGCGTCTAACAAAACAATAAACAACATTCGCTTCGCTCATTGGGAAAAAGCCTCGCTGTCGCTTAGCTTTACCCGTCATTGTAGGCGTTAAACGGCATAAATTGACATCACCGCACATCCTATTATATGATTTATATATGAAACATATATGGAGTGTGTAATGGGTATAGTAAAAATTTCAGATGAACTACATGATGAAATTAGAAAATCTTGTTGTGTAATGTCTCGTTCTATCAATTCACAAGCAGAGTTTTGGATAAAAATGGGAATGCTTGCAGAATTAAATCCAACGCTTACTTATCATGAGATTATTAAAAAACAACTACTCAAGGAAGTTGTGACTATTTCAGGGGCAATTAATGAATAAATCAATGATCAAAACTGAAACTGAAATAAATTTCATGAGAGAGTCTGGAAGACTTTTAGCCCAAGTGTTTAAAATGTTAGATTCGTTTATATGTGACGGTATAACAACAATGGAAATAGATACTAAAGTTGAAAACTATATTGTTAATGTTTTAAATGCACGACCTGCAAGTAAAGGGCAATACGATTATCAATTTTCTCTTAATTCATCCGTTAACGAAGTTGTGTGTCATGGAGTTCCTAGTAAAATTTACCGTTTAAAAACAAAGGATATTGTTAATATAGATATTACCTTGGAAAAAAATGGATTTATTAGCGACTCTAGTAAAATGTATGTGCTTAATACCGCTAGTCCAGAAGCTAAACGCTTAGTTAAAACAACCTATGAAGCTATGTGGAAAGGAATTAAAGTAGTGAAAGAAAAAGCTACACTGGGTGATGTAGGTCATGCCATTCAAAAACATGCAGAGTCTTCAGGTTATAGTGTGGTTCGTGAATATTGTGGCCATGGCATAGGTAAGGAAATGCATGAAGATCCACAAGTACTACATTATGGAAAACCTAATTCAGGATTGGTTCTCGAAGCAGGTATGATTTTTACTATAGAACCTATGATCAACCAAGGTGGACATAAAATTAAAACCAAGAAAGATGGGTGGACGGTTATCACTAGAGATAAAAAGCTATCTGCTCAATGGGAACATACAATTTTAGTTACAAAAACAGGCTACGAAGTATTAACGCTTCGAGAGAGCGAAGTTGCCGTTTAACAAGCTGTTCAAGTGGGACAAATTGTAGTTGGCTAGTTTCGCTCCGCTTCGCATTTTAGCCAACTACAATTTGCCCCTTAAAAGGGCGTTAGTAAATCAACCAGGAGGATAATATGAATATTGATTTATTGGATGCACTGAAGAAAATATTTGGTTTCATAGACAAGGGGCAGAAATTAAGGAACGAATTTATCCAAGCTGTAAACGATCTATCATCAGCCATACTAATGGCTTCAGTTTACACATCATCGCGATTTAATAATGCAATTTCAACAGAGGACAGGACTAGTAAAATTCAGATACTATTCTCCACTGACAAAGATAAAATCGAAGCTCATGCAAGAATGAATGTTTTTTGTGCCCCAATTACTCAAGCATCAAATGAAATTTTACATTTTTTCACTGAACTAAATAGAAACAGGAAGAATTACAAAGGCACCCATCGTAAATATGGACAAATGTCTTAGCATTTTTGAATGAATTAAGATGGGTATCTCGTTAACGGATTTTGAAGAAAAGGAAGAAAAAGGGTTAAGTCGTTTGATCCTGAAAAACTATCTTCGGAATTAATCAGTGCCATAAGATCTAATTAGGCCACCCATGCGCCGAGATAAATCGGTAGAAGATCGGAGGTGTAAAAAGGGGGC
>CAZMDX010000151.1:0-1764 GCA_964564805.1 uncultured Pseudoalteromonas sp.
GCACCGATGGCATCAATCACATATGGGCTGATAGTGGCCGGGGCTAATCCGAGTTTCACTTCACTCAAACAAAACTTACTTAATTTGCTACCAATGGCCATATCACAACAAGCAACCAGACCCACTGCGCCACCAAACGCAGCTCCTTGTACTCTAGCGATAGTCGGTTTATCGATAGTGTTGAGGATGAAAAACATGTTGGCCAAAACATTGGCATCCGCCAAGTTTTGCTCATAACTGTAACTTGCCATACGTCGCATCCAGTTTAAATCGGCACCAGCACTAAAACTTTTGCCTGCCGCTGCCAGCACCATGACCCGAATGTCTTCATTAAGACCAATACTAGTAAATATATCGGTTAGTTGAATAATTAACTTGTCGTCAAAGGCATTATGGATTTCAGGCTGATTTAAGGTAACGGTGGCGACACCTCTTGCGTCTATACTTAATAAAACTTTATCAGTTTGATTCATTATATTTTTATCCTTACATTCTAAAGACGCCAAACCGGGTGTCCTCTATAGGTTTATTTAAACTAGCTGAAATACACAATCCTAATACCTGACGCGTGTCAGCAGGGTCTATTACGCCGTCGTCCCACAACCTTGCTGAAGCATAATAAGGATGACCTTGGGTTTCGTAAGTATCAATAATGGGTTGTTTAAACTGTGTTTCTTGTTCTGCACTCCATTGTTCATTCACCCGCTCTTTTTGTTCACGTTTGACTTGCGCCAGCACACCCGCAGCCTGTTCACCGCCCATCACAGAGATGCGAGCGTTTGGCCACATAAACATAAACCGTGGATCATAAGCACGGCCACACATGCCATAATTGCCTGCACCAAAACTTCCACCAATTAAGATAGTAAATTTAGGTACTTTGGCACATGCAACCGCGGTCACCATTTTTGCGCCATGTTTAGCTATGCCCCCTGCTTCGTATTGTTTGCCGACCATGAAACCAGTAATATTCTGAAGAAACACTAAGGGAATTTTGCGTTGCGCGCACAGCTCAATAAAGTGTGCACCTTTTTGTGCAGACTCTGAAAATAAAATACCGTTGTTGGCTATAATGCCAACTGGATATCCAAAAATCCTAGCAAAGCCACAGATCAGTGTTTGACCATATAACGCTTTAAACTCATCAAATTCTGAACCATCGACTACTCGTGCAATCACTTCTCTTACATCATAGGGTTGACGTTTATCTTTTGGAATAACGCCATATATTTCATTACTGGCATAGGTTGGCTCAACAGGTTCGCACACATCGAGTTCAATAATTTTTTTGCGGTTTAATCTGGCAATGGCGTCTCTAGCAATTTTTAACGCATGATGGTCATTGTTAGCTAAATGATCGACTACACCTGATGTACGACAGTGTACATCGCCTCCACCTAAGTCCTGTGCACTGACCACTTCACCAGTAGCTGCTTTGACTAAAGGTGGACCACCTAAAAAAATAGTGCCTTGGTCTTTAACAATAATCGATTCGTCAGCCATAGCCGGCACATAGGCACCTCCGGCGGTACATGAACCCATTACCACCGCAATTTGTGGAATATTTTGGGCTGACAAGTTGGCTTGATTGAAAAATATTCGGCCAAAATGTTCTCTGTCTGGAAATACCTCATCTTGACGCGGCAAGTTAGCCCCACCTGAGTCAACCAAATAGATACAAGGTAAATTGTTTTGCTCAGCGATGGTTTGTGCACGGAGGTGTTTTTTAACGGTTAACGGATAATAACTACCGCCTTTCACCGT
>CAZMDX010000152.1:0-27295 GCA_964564805.1 uncultured Pseudoalteromonas sp.
CGTACCGCCGTCATAACCCGAAATAGTAATTAAATCGGCATAGGCTTTAGCAACACCACAAGCAATGGTACCTACTCCAGGCTCGGATACTAATTTCACTGAAATTAGCGCATCCGGATTGACTTGTTTCAAGTCAAAGATTAACTGAGCTAAATCTTCAATAGAATAAATGTCATGATGCGGTGGTGGAGATATTAACGTGACTCCAGGCACTGAATGCCGCAGTTCAGCAATATATTTGTTGACCTTATCACCCGGTAATTGGCCGCCCTCACCAGGTTTAGCACCTTGGGCAACCTTAATCTGTAGGATTTTAGCATTGACTAAATAGTGTGGTGTTACCCCAAAACGACCTGATGCGATTTGTTTGATGTTTGAGTTACGTTCATTACCAAAACGCTTAGGATCTTCGCCACCCTCACCTGAGTTAGAATTACCACCTAAACGATTCATAGCGATAGCTAAAGACTCATGAGCTTCAGGACTTAAAGAACCAATTGACATAGCTGCCGTGTCAAAGCGTGGGTATAAGTTTGCTGCTGGTTCAACTTCATCAATCGAGATGGCTTCTGAATCAGGTGATAAAGCCAATAAATCACGCAAACAAGCAGTGGGTCTTTGATTTACCAAGGTGCTAAATTTTTGGTAATCTTGGTAGTCACCACTTAATACTGCCTTTTGTAGGGTTGTGACTACGTCAGGGTTGTAAGAGTGATATTCACCGCCGTGTACATATTTTAGTAATCCACCGTGGTCGACGTTTTTACGTTTTAACCAAGCGACACGATTTAAATTAATTTGGTCTTGTTGGAAATCTTCAAAATCAGCACCTTGAATCCGGCTTGGCACACCTTTAAAGCACATGTCCATTACCGACTTGTTGATACCAATCGCTTCAAATAATTTCGAACTGCGATAACTAGCAACAGTTGAAATGCCCATCTTTGACATGATTTTGTACAAGCCTTTGTTTATCGCTTTACGATAATTGATAGTCGCTTGCATTGGCGTCATATCAAGATGCCCAGACTCACACATTTGCTCAATAATTTCGTATGCCAAGAACGGATATATCGCTGTAGCACCCAGACCAATCAATACTGCATAGTGATGCGAGTCCCTGACCGAGGCTGTTTCTACTACTATATTTGCATCACAACGTAATCCTTTATCTACTAGTCGCTTTTGCACTGCGCCCACCGCCATCGCTGCTGGTATCGGTATACGCGACGTTTTAATGGCTCGGTCTGATAAAATAACAAACGCGGCGCGCTTGTGCGAGACTAGGTGTTCTACTTCATTACAGATTCGATTAATTGCTGCTTTAAGCCCTTCTTCAGGTGGGAAATTCAAGTCAACTACTTCAGAATAATAATGTTCAGGATCGTAATTACGTAACTGCTTAAGATCGGTATACACCATGATCGGTGAGTCAAATAATACGCGATCAGCGTATCCTGATGTTTCTGTAAAGACCGACTTTTCACGGCCTATACAAGTAGCTAAAGACATCACGTGATTTTCACGTAAAGAATCAATAGGCGGATTAGTTACCTGAGCAAAATGCTGCCGGAAATAATCGTAAATTGTGCGGCTTCTTCCAGAAAGAACCGCCATAGGCGTATCATCGCCCATCGAACCTGTTGCTTCTTGGCCATCTTTAGCCAAAACCTTGACTACTTGTTCAAGTTCTTCATAACTGTAATTAAACTGTTTTAAATAAGTATTCATCATGTTGTCGTCAAACATGCGTTTGCCGATTTCAGGTGCATCACATTGTTCAATAGGTGTTAAACGCCGAATACTTTTATCCAGCCACTCTTTGTATGGATGACGACCTTTTAAATCATCATCTATTTCATTCGAGCGCCACAATTTACCCGTCTCAGTATCTATGGCTAACATTTCGCCTGGTCCTACACGACCTTTTTCAATCACATCTTCTTGCTTGTAGTCCCAAATACCCACTTCTGAAGCTAGAGTAATTAATCCGTCTTTAGTGATGACATAACGCGCTGGACGAAGTCCGTTACGGTCAAGATTACACGCTGCATGGCGACCGTTAGTCAATACTATTCCTGCTGGGCCATCCCACGGTTCCATATGCATAGAATTGAACTCGTAAAAGGCCTTTAGATCTTCATCCATAGTTTTATTATTTTGATAAGCTGGTGGCACTAAAAGACGCATTGCACGAAATAAATCCATACCACCGGCTAAAAATAGCTCTAACATATTATCCAGTGAGGATGAGTCAGAGCCTACTTCATTAACAAAAGGTGCAGCATCAGCCAAATCAGGCAACAAAGGTGTCTTAAACTTACCCGTTCGTGCTTGGGCCCAATCGCGGTTACCACGAATAGTATTAATTTCACCATTGTGTGCTAAATATCGAAACGGTTGAGCTAGCGACCAGCGTGGTAATGTATTAGTTGAAAAACGTTGGTGAAACACACAGATAGCCGACTTCATATTTTCATCAGCTAAGTCTAAATAGAACTTAGGTAAGTCACCGGCCATGACAAGACCTTTATATATTGTGACTAAACTGGATAAACTGGCGATATAAAAATCTTCGTCATTTGATAGACGTTTTTCTGCTCGTCTGCGAGCCATAAATAAACGGCGTTCTAAGTCTTGAGAGCGCCATCCTGATGGGCCATTGACAAATACCTGTTCGATTTGTGGCACACAAGAAGACGCCAGATCGCCCAAGACTGAATCATCAGTTGGCACAACTCTCCAACCAACAACGCCTAAGGTCTCTTTTTCTAGTTCTTCAGTGATGACTTGTTTGGCTAATTCGGCTAACGCTTGGTCTTGGTTAAGAAAAACCACACCTACACCATATTTTTTGCCTAGCTTCCAATTTTGTTGTTCAGCTATTTCACGAAAAAATGCATCGGGCTTTTGTAGAAGCAAACCACAACCATCGCCGGTTTTGCCATCTGCGGCGATACCACCTCGATGTTGCATACGGTCGAGACCTTCAATTGCGGTACTAACCAGTTTGTGACTTGGTTCACCTTTGGTGTGGGCAATTAAGCCAAAACCACAATTATCCTTTGAATCGTTAGGATGATATAAACTCATTTTGCAGACTCCTTCAACCATCGACTGGGCAGGGGTTGTATGTTGTTGTTGCTAATCATACAGATACTATGTGTATGAACGTGGGATGGCTTCATGCCCTGGTACTGATTTTTCGGTCGTAATTATTATTAGAAGTCCCGGTCGAGTATCGAATATTTATACTAAGCGGGTCATACAAAATACCGAGGATTATTTTATAAATCAATTGTCTTGTATGGTGTATTTGCAATTTTTCATTTTACAACACCTAATTAGACGTAAAAAGTGAGTTTTTTCAATGACATAATGTGTTTTTATGGCTTAGTTATAAGCTATAAAAAAAAGTATAAAAGCACTAATTATTGTTATTAAAACGTTAAAAACTGTTGTTTATTTGGTAAAGCAACCTACTGAGTGCTGAATTAATATGCAAAATAAATGAATGATTAGTCTTTTGTGGGCTTGATTAAACATTTTAATCCTATGCTAAGTTTTGATCCTAGGAACATTCTTGCTAGCATGTCTCAAATTGGCAAAAGCCAGAGTTTTTTGAGACCCCCGTATTATGACGAAAAAGACCTCAGTTGATCCCTGGGCGATCCGTATCGCTCAGTTTATTAATCGCTTCGGTGCGGTTAAAGCCAGTATTTTATTCGTTATTTTGACCTTGATATTTACCTTTGCTGGCACCTATTTTCTTAGGCCTATCATCAGCGACAAGGCACATACGGAAGACTTCTTAATTGCTGTTGTACTGACATTACTCAGTGCACCTTGGGTATTGTGGTTTTTTAGTGAGCTGGTAAAACAGTTGGAGCGCTCACGAGAAAGTCTTGCAGAGGCGGTGACCCAATTAGAAAAGTTACTTAAGGAAGATGAATTACTCAACCGCACTTTACAAAACAATATTAAGCAACTTAATCACGAAATTGAGCAGCGAAAAAATGCTCAGTTAGAGCGTGAAAGTGTATTCACTGATTTAGAACGAGAAATCACTGAGAAATCTGAAAAAGAACAGCAAGCGTTACGTTTATCGATTTTGTTGAGATCTATTATCGATGCGTCACCCGATTTGATTTATTATCGAAATCAAGAAGGACAATTTGCCGGTTGTAACCGTGTTGCCGAACAAATGACCGGTAAGACAGAACAAGAGTTAATTGGCTTAACACCTCATCAAGTATATGACGAAGAGCTAGCCAGCCAAGTGGTTGCAAGTGATCAAGATGTTCTTGAGAACGACATCAGTATTACAGAGGAACTCTGGTTGCGTTTTTCTGACGGCCGCCGTCGATACTTTGAAATGCGCAAGGTACCATTTTTTAGTGCAGACAATACCCGCCTTGGCTTACTCGCTTTTGGTCGTGATATTACTGAGCGTAAGCAAGCTGAAAATGCAGTCGCCAAAGCTAATAGAGATAAAACTGCATTTATTGCCACTATTAGCCATGAGTTGCGAACGCCACTTAATGGCATTGTTGGTTTAAGTAGAATGTTGCGTGATACCGACCTGACTAGCGAACAATTCGCTTGGGTCAGTACAATTTATGCCAGTGGTATTACTCTAGGTAATATATTCAACGACATTATTGATCTAGATCGTTTAGGTAGAGATAGGCTCGAATTGTCTCTAAAAACAGTATCTATAAAAGATTTCACCCAGGAACTTGGCAGTATTATAGAGCTATTAGCCAATGACAAAGAGTTAACTTTTACTTCGCATGTAGAAGAACCATTGCCTGCGTTAGTTGAAGTAGACGGTACACGTTTGAGACAAATTTTATGGAATTTATTGTTCAATGCGGTCAAGTTCACTCAAAAAGGGACTGTTTCTTTAGAAGTCAAAGCGAAGAAAATTGATTCTGAGACATCTATGGTCACATTTAAGGTGTGTGATACGGGCGTTGGTATTCCACAGCAAGACATAGACAAAATTTTTGCTATGTATTATCAAGTTGATTCACCTGAACATCAAAGCGCTACTGGCACTGGCATTGGTCTTGCTATTTGCCAACAAATGGTGTCTTTGATGAATGGTAAAATTAGCGTTAGTAGTGAGATGGGTGATGGGACCTGTTTTACAGTTGATTTACCACTTGCTATCAGCAAGAAACCTATTCAAGTTGAAACATTAAAAGTCACTGGTTTGCAGATATTGTTAGTGGAAGATATTGAATTAAATGTGATGGTCGCCAAAGCCCTATTGGAAAAACTTGGACAACATGTTGACGTAGCTATGACAGGTAATGAGGCTATTTCTAAGGCGCGTGAAAAACAATATGATTTGATTCTACTGGATATTCAATTACCTGATATGAACGGTTTTGAAGTCGCGAATGTGCTGCATGAAGAATCTTTGGTAGAGCAAACCAGTATTGTAGCGTTGACCGCAAATGTGATTAAAACACGTCAAGAATATCTTGATAACGGCATGGACGATATCATCTCTAAGCCAGTCAAAAAGAGTCGAATTATTGAAGTATTTAATAGTTTGTTTTGCGAACAACCTAGCGTTCCTCACCAACCTGCACCGACACCTAAAAAAGACCAACTGAATATTTATCTCGATTTGGAACTGTTACAAATGTTGGTGGACACAATAGGACACGAAATGGTGCGTACCAGTGTTAAAGTGTTTCAGGAAAAGATGCCTGAATATTTGGAGATTTTACAGCTTAGTTTAAGCGCTGACGAGAAAGATGAAGTATGTTCACAAGCGCATAAAATTAAAGGTGCGGCGGGTTCGGTAGGCCTATCTAGAGTGCAAAAAATAGCGAATGAAATCCAGCAAGGTGATCATCCTGCTTGGTGGCAAAATGTGCACGATTGGGTCGAACAATTAAATGAAGCCGCTACTCAAGATATGCAAAGGTTAATTAATTGGTTGAGTCAGCAAGATATAGATGATTAAAAAAGCCAAGTCTAATGATGCCTTACCTAGCCAACTATCAATTTACCAACATTAATGATGAAATTTTTGTTGGTGAATTTGTCTTTGTACAAGCGGTATTAAATCTTGACCATTATGATAAATAATAAAATTAATAGGTTATTTAAGTTATGTCTAAATTTGACCCAGTTGATCATTCCCATCGTCGTCGTAACCCATTAACTGGCGATTGGGTTCTAGTTTCACCTCATAGAGCGAAACGTCCTTGGCAAGGCCAAGTAGAAAAGCCACAATTAACCAACACTGCAGCTCACGACTCAGAGTGTTATTTGTGTTCCGGTAACACACGTATTAATGGTGAAATAAACCCTGAGTATGATGGAACATTTGTATTCACTAATGACTTTGCTGCACTGATGAAAGATACCCCTGAATCAGCACAATCAAACGATGACCTTTTTACCCTGCAAGCGGCACGAGGCACGAGCCGCGTTATTTGTTTTTCTCATGAACACAACAAAACATTACCTGAATTATCGTTGCCAGCTCTAGAACAAGTGATTAAAACATGGCAAGAACAGGTCGCCGATTTATCAAAAGAATATGTTTGGGTACAAGTATTCGAAAATAAAGGGGCCGCTATGGGCTGTTCTAACCCCCATCCCCATGGACAAGTATGGGCGAACGATTTTATTCCTAATGAAGTAGCTAAAGCCGAAGCGAGTCAAAAAGCTTATTTTGATAAGCATGCAAGTTCGATGTTGTTAGATTATGCAAAAAAAGAATCGGTAGATGGCACTCGCACAGTCGTTGAAACAGAATACTGGATAGCCGTTGTGCCATATTGGGCAGCGTGGCCATTTGAAACTATCCTGATGCCAAAATTTGCCTGTGCCAGGCTAACTGAGGTCAACGCCGTGCAAAAAGCTGATTTGGCTGTTGTGATTAAAAAGTTAACCAGCCGGTATGATAATTTGTTTCAATGTTCTTTTCCTTATTCAATGGGCTGGCACGGCGCACCTAATAACCTAGAGTCGACTCAACATTGGCAAGTTCACGCACATTTTTATCCACCTTTGTTACGCTCAGCTACTGTGCGTAAATTTATGGTGGGCTATGAAATGATGGCTGAGCCACAAAGAGATTTAACCCCAGAGCAGGCAGCGCAGCGTTTACAGCTGCTCAGTGATATTCACTATAATGAATCGGCCGGAGTCTGAGTCTATGTCTGATAATAAGTCAAAATCTGAACTTAACATCTCTCAAAATATGTTAACTGAACTCGACGCTGTTTTTTCCCAGACATTTGGAGCTAAGCCCACTCGACACTTTCAAGCACCAGGTAGGGTTAATTTAATAGGTGAACATACAGATTATAATGATGGTTTTGTATTACCTTGCGCCATTGACTATCAAACTCTAGTAGCAGTCACGCCCAGAGATGACATGACTGTCTCAGTGGTAGCTGTCGATTACAAGAATGAACAAGATGAGTTTTCACTCGATTGTGAAATCGAAACTCACTCTTCACAGTTGTGGAGTAACTATGTGCGCGGTGTCATCAAACACCTTCAATTGAGAGGGCACGTATTTAAAGGTGCTAATTTAGCGATAGCTGGAAATATCCCGCAAGGAGCTGGATTAAGTTCGTCTGCTTCTTTAGAAGTGGTAATCGGTGAAACGTTTCGTAGTTTATATCAGTTGTCACTAACAAAAGCAGACGTAGCTCTTAACGGACAAGAGGCTGAAAATCAATTCGTAGGATGTCAGTGTGGGATAATGGATCAAATGGTCAGCGCCTGTGGTTCTAAATTTAACGCCTTGTTACTAGACTGCCGTTCGTTAGATGCAGAGCTGATTTCTATGCCTAAAGACTTGGCGGTAATGATCATCAACTCCAATGTGAAGCGTGGTTTAGTCGATAGCGAATATAATACTCGTCGTCTGCAATGTGAAGCAGCAGCTGATATTTTAGGGCTAAAAGCGTTACGTGATATCAGCTTGATTGAGTTACAAAACAATAAAGATAAATTACCAGAAGTTGTATACCGACGGGCCCACCATGTTGTTTCTGACAGCGAGCGTACAGTTTTAGCGGCACAAGCACTCAGAGCAAACGATGTATCTCAGTTATCCAAACTAATGGCGGAGTCGCATATTTCGATGCGTGACGATTTTGAAATAACCGTACCGCCAATTGATTTTGCTGTCAAAATACTCAGTGAATATTTAGGTGACAAGGGTGGCGTTCGTATGACAGGCGGAGGCTTTGGCGGCTGCATGGTTGCTCTAATGCCTCATGATATGTTGGAAGGTGCAAGATTGTTACTCGCTGAATCTTATGAAGCCGAAACGGGTTTCAAAGAAACGGTTTACATTTGTAGTGCCAGTGATGGGGCAGGGGAGATATAAATTTGAAGTGTTCGTAGCGTAATCACTACACCAAGTTGCGCTTTCAGTACTTTATCCAGTACTTTAATACATATTCCAATCAAACACCCTTTGTGATGATTCAATAATAGTTTTGTAATTGAAAATTTGATGCCAAGTCGATGCCAATTTGATGAGTAGTGACTTATCAGTTGGTATCGATATGCTTATTCAGACGAGGCTGTTTTTTAGCTAAAATAACTAATAATATCCCACCTAGTATGACCGTAGAGGATATTACCAGATGTATATTGACGGGTTCATTAACTAATATTATTCCACCTAAAGCCGCCCAAATTGGTACTGACAACTGACATACTGCGGCAATACTAGGTTTTAACTTTGGCAGTACCTGGTACCAAATCGTGTAGCCCATACCGGAAGCCAATGCACCTGAGCCTAACGTGTATAAAAACCCCTTTAGGCTGATATCTATGCCAAAACTAAAGTACATGATTATTAAGCCTAATATGGCAACGGGTGCCAACCGAATAAAGTTACTGGCTGTGTCGTAAAGTGGGTGGCTTGATTTAGCACCAATTAAACTATAAATGCCCCAAGCTATGCCCGCTAAAACCATAAGCAAACACCCGAATAGGCTAGGTTTTTCCAATTCTGGAAAGACAAAATAAACGAATCCTAGGAGAGACAGTAAGACCCCTGCGTATTCTTGATAGCCCATTTTATTACCAACTAGCCATCCTTTAAAGAGCATCGTAAACTGGACTGCGGCGAATAATATCAGCGCTCCCGTTGCTGTGTTTAAGGTGATGTATGCATAAGAAAACCCCGTGGCATAAACGAACAAAGACAGGGCCCCAGCATGACTCCCATATCGAATAAGATTACCAAATACCGATTTGTCCTTGATAACAATAATGAGAGCTAAAGTTAGTGCCGCGCAAAGCAATCGTATTGACGTAAAGTCTGCAGGATTAACCTGCTCTGTATTTAATGCAAGTCGACACAGAACAGAATTTGCGGCAAAGGCAAACAAGGCAAACAATGTGAGGGTAATAATGCGTGAAAAACTCAAACTTATATCAATAACCAAGTAGCAGAACCTAAAAATGCAAATATACCCACTACATCAGTAATAGTGGTTAAAATCACGCTGCCTGCCAAAGCAGGATCTATTTTTAATTTTTTCATTATGATAGGTAAACTTGCCCCTGCTAGTCCGGCTGCAACCATATTGATCATCATAGCAAAGGCAATAACAGCGCCTAACATTAAATCTTGTTTCCAAATAGCAATGACCGATGCAATCAACACCGACCATATCACGCCATTTAAAAAACCAATGCCTAATTCTTTACTGATCAACCACCTAGCGTTAGCTGAGTTAACATGACCTAACGCCATCCCTCGAATAACCAAGGTAAGTGTTTGATTACCTGCTACCCCGCCCATACTGGGCACTATGGTATTGAGTATCGCCAATACTGCAAGCTGGCTCAAGGTTGCTTCAAATAAGTCACTCACAGCCGCTGCCATCAAGGCAGTGAGTAAGTTGACACCTAACCACACTGAACGACGTTGAGTACTTTTGACAACGGGGGCAAAAGTATCTTCTTCATCATCCAAGCCGGCCATGCTCATCATTGAGTGTTCTGCGTCTTCACGTATAATATCTACCACATCATCGATAGTAATACGGCCTAACAATTGATTGTTTTGGTCTACCACAGGCGCGGATAACCAGTTATAACGTTCAAATAAACTGGCTACCTCGTTATCCATCATATCAGCAGGAATGGCTTCAGAATTCTTGATTAACGATTCTATTGATGTGTCAGCAGCAGCAGTTATGAGACGTGTGAGCGCCACACCGCCCATTAATTTATCATTACGGTCAACAACATATAAAGTGTCAGTGTGCTCCGGTATATTACCTTTGAGCCGCAAATATCGCAGGATTACATCTACATTAATGCCAGGGCGAAGTGTAATCGCATCGGTATTCATAATAAATCCAGCCGTTTCTTCACCATAAGATAAACCAAGCTCTGCACGTGTTCGGTCTTGTTCATCCATAGCAGCCAATAAATCTTGTGCGACTTCTTGAGGTAAGCCACGCAATGTATCGACTAGATTATCGGTGTCCATCTCCTCTAGGGCATCGGCGACCTTTTCTGGTAGCATTTTTCTGATAATACCATTACGTACATCATCCGATAGTTCTTCGAGCACATCACTGTAAAGATCAGGTTGGATAAGTTGCCAAATATCCAAACGATTGCGGCTACGGCTTGATTCTAAAAGCAAAGCAACGTCACAGGGCTTTAATTGTTGCAACATCTTTTTGGCTAGATCAGTTTGACCATGGCCTAAGGCTTCATTGATGGTATGAAGTTGGCTGTTACTGCTTTTGGCTTCAAAGGTTTTTGGCATGGCTTAAGTAAACTTACTCATTATGAGTTAATGACTTTCTGATTATTGGTGTGAATCGTCTAGACAGCAGGTAAAATTACAGACATTCTGCCAATATTGACAGACGTCTCTTAATTATTCGTCTTCGTTGAACCTTGTAACGATTAATGTTTCAACGGCATCTAATGCCGCTTGTGCATCTTTCCCTTCACTCACCACTTTGACTTCTTTGCCCTGATGACTTTCGAGCATCATTAAGCCAAGTACACTATTGGCAGATGCTTGTTTGTCACCTTGGTGCAAAGTTATTTTTGCGTCAAATTTATTTGTTAGCTGAACAAGCTGGGTGGCTGCTCTAGCATGGAGTCCTAATTTGTTGACAATGACCAGTGTTTTTTCGACGCTTTGCATAAGTAAGTAATTAATTTTGTTCGCGATGACGTATCTGCACATCAGGATGAGAATTGCTAAAGGTTTTAGCTAAGGTTTCAACTACATATACTGATCTATGCTGGCCACCTGTACAACCGATGGCAACGGTTACATAACTGCGATTATTACGTTCTAAGTGGGGTAACCAAGTGGAAATTAAATTTTGAATTTGCCATATAAACTTTGTCACTATGGGTTGTGAGCCCAAGAATATCTGCACTGGTGCGTCTAGACCTGTTAAATGTTTGAGGTCAGGTTCCCAATGAGGGTTGGGTAAAAAACGCCCGTCAAATACATAATCAGCGTCTTTTGGTATGCCATGTTTAAAACCAAAGGACTCGAAAACTAGGACCAGTCTAGAGCTTTTTTTTCCTAAAATACGTTCACGTACTAATTCTGCCAGCTGGTGGACTGATAACTGATCAGTGTCTATATATAAGTCTGCTCGTTCGGCGATAGGTGCGAGTAATTGACTTTCTGCTTGGATAGCATCAGATAAGGATTTATTTTGTTTAGATAAAGGATGAAGCCGTCTGGTCTCGCTAAAACGTCTGATCAATACGTCATCGCTGGCATCTAAATAAAGTATGGTCATATCCCAAGTTGAAGGCAAGTAATCCAATATTTCTACTAGTTCATTAGGATTTTTGGGTAAGTTACGCACATCAATACTCACCGCAACTTGGTCGTATTCATCTACCACAGTGTGTGTAAGCGTGGGTAAAAGGTTAACTGGGATATTGTCAACGCAATAGTAGCCAAGGTCCTCTAAAGAACGTAATACAATAGATTTACCTGAACCAGAGCGGCCACTAATTATAATAAGTTTCATTTAGCTTATTGCCTCAAATAATTCTTGGTCTGTTTTCGCTTTTCGCATGAGGCTCAACGTGCCTTTATTATTTAGTTTAGTGGCAATGGCAGATAAAGTACCTAGATGTTCCGATGCTTTGTTTTCGGGTACTAAAATAGCAAAAAAGATATCAACTGGCGCATTATCTATGGCGTCATAATCGATGGGTTTTTCACTGGTTATCAAAATAGCTACTACATTTTCTAAATCATGTAAGCGTCCATGTGGCAGGGCAATACCGTTGCCAATGCCAGTACTACCCATTTTTTCTCTGCATGTAAGGCTAGATAAAATGGTAGCTTGATCGATATCAATTAAATATTGATTAGCAATCTGACTGATGAGTTCAAGTACTCTTTTTTTACTGGTTCCCTGAACTGCACATAAAGTGCAGTCAGGGTGAAGGATATCTTTAATTTCCATTATGGATTCTAATTATGGTTAATCGTTAACATGTTCAATAGCGTTTAATTTTTTCCTTATGCTTAATCACTTGTCTGTCAAGTTTATCGATTAAACCATCTATTGCGGCATACATATCTGAATGCTCTGATGTAGCAAACACCTCCGTTCCGCTGAGGTGTAACGTGGCCTCAGCTTTTTGATTCAGCTTCTCCACGTTTAAGATCACATGCACATTGTTTATATGATCAAAATGTCTTTCTAATTTGGTGAATTTTGTTCCTACGTAGTCTTTTAAAGAATCTGTAATATCTACATGATGACCGGTAAGGTTAATTTGCATACCGCCTATTCCTTCTTCAGTTCGCCTAAAGTAGGCTCTTACGTTGGTTAGATGGTGGGATCATTAATGATTCCCGGTATTTTGCTATTGTTCGTCGCGCCACCATAATGCCTTGGTCGGCTAACAATTGTGCAATTTTGCTATCACTTAAAGGTTTACTGGGCTTCTCTGCTGCTACTAACTTTTTAATTAATGCTCTGATGGCAGTGGATGAACATTCCCCGCCAACATCCGTAGCTACATGGCTAGAGAAAAAATATTTTAGCTCAAAAATACCTCTAGGAGTATGCATGTATTTTTGTGTTGTGACTCGCGAAATAGTTGATTCGTGCATGTCTACCATTTCAGCGACATCGTTAAGCACCATCGGTCTCATCATTTCGGGACCGTGTTCAAAAAAACCCATTTGTTGCTGCACGATGCAATTAGAGACCTTAAGCAGCGTTTCGTTGCGACTATCTACGCTTTTAATAAACCACTTAGCTTCTTGTAAATGTGAACGAATAAATTGACTGTCTGAAGAATTTTTGACTGTTTTACTCATCGCCGCATATTGCTGATTAACGTTGAGCTTAGGTAGGCTATCCGGGTTAAGTTCTACCGTCCACCGGCCATTTTTTTTTGCTACGGATACATCTGGAATGACGTATTCTGAATTACCCGTGACTATTGCGGTGCCAGGTCTGGGATTAAGAGTTTGCAACAAACGCATGGCTTCGCGTAACTCTTCTTCTTTGAGACGTGTTTTACGCATTAGAGTTCGGTAGTCTTTACTACCAATAAGGTCGCAAAAATCAGTAATCAACATCTTGGCTTCCTCTAACCAAGGCGTATCCAGTGCAAATTGCCGTAGTTGGATCAGCAAACATTCTTGCGCGCTGCGTGCTCCTGAGCCTACGGGGTCAAACATCTGTATACGTTTGAGCACTACGGCCACTTCGTCAAGATCAATTTCTTCGTCATCCATACTAGTTAGCACTTCTTCTATGCTAATAGTGAGGTAGCCTGCTTCGTCGATAGAATCAATAATGGCCATTGCAATACCAATATCGGTATCGCTAAAATGAGTTAAACGCATCTGCCAAAGCAAATGTTCCTGAATGTTTTCAGTAGTTTCGCCTTGAAATATTTGGTCGTCATCACCTGCAGATCCTGCACTGCTCATGGGAGCCGGGGCTGATGAAGCGCTGAGGTATTCATCCCAAGTACTGTCTAAAGGTAAGTCTTCTGGTATATCATTGTTTTGAAGAGCATCAACACTATCGACGCTATCTGTATTTACATCAGACTGGGCTGCATCACCATCCTTGCTATCAGCACTGTGATTGGTTTCAAGCGCTTTTTCACCGCTACCACTATCATTTCGCTCGTCTACTTCTAACAAAGGGTTAGAGTCTAGGGCTTCTTGAATCTCCGCTTGTAAATCCAACGTGGACAACTGCAGAAGCTTGATGGCTTGTTGCAGTTGTGGTGTCATTGTAAGTTGTTGACTAAATCTTAACTGTAGAGAGGGTTTCATTTACTTCTTATGTCTAATCTGTTGTTAACAGCCGAGTTAAACTTTTCATTCTAGAAATTGCAGCTGTATTGTCGAAGTTATCCCACTTCAATGATACGTAAACTAAATACTCATGAAGTTCGTCAGTTTGTTAGTTCGTCAGTTTGACGGTTTTACTGAAATCCTAATACATCGAGTTAATATTTCTCAACTATAGCCTGAATTGTTCACCTAGGTATACATCTCTTACACGCTGATCACTTAAAACTTCTTCCGAAGTGCCAGATGCTATCAACTCGCCATGGCTAACTATATAGGCCTTTTCACATACATCTAGAGTTTCACGCACGTTATGGTCAGTAATTAATACACCTAAACCTCTATCGCGTAACTGTTTAATTATTTTTTTTATATCGTTAACAGATATAGGATCGACACCTGCGAAAGGTTCGTCTAACAATATGAACTCTGGATCAGCTGCTAAAGCTCGCGCAATTTCTACCCTTCTGCGTTCGCCACCAGACAAGCTCATACCCAAACTATTGCGTATATGGTTGATATTAAATTCGTCTAATAATGAGTCTGCCTGCTGCTCTCTTAGTTCTTCAGACAATTCTTTGCGAGTTTGTAATATCGCCATCAGATTTTGATATACAGTTAATTTCCTGAATATCGATGCTTCCTGAGGTAGATAACCTATTCCTTGTCTGGCACGCACATGCATGGGCTGTAGTGTCAGTTTTTGTTGATCAATATAAATGTCACCTTTATCCAAGGGGACCAAGCCAACAATCATATAAAATGTTGTGGTTTTACCCGCACCATTAGGCCCTAATAAGCCCACTATTTGACCAGTCGATACTTCAATGCTGACATCTCGTACCACTTGTCTAGATTTGTAAGACTTGGCTAAATGTGTGGCTTTTAAGACGGCCATTAAGGTTGTTTATCCTGTTCAGATGCTTTGGGTTTTGATACTGGCTGAAACGTTGTAATGACCCGACCATTATCTTGATCACTACCTTGAGCGATGATCTGTTCCAATTCCATATTAAATTTGATTGACTCACCTTGAACGCTACTGGAGTTCTGCTTTATTTGAGCATTACCATTTAATGATAATGAGCGAGTTCCGCGATGATACTCAATCTTATCCGCTTGTGCGGTGACTATGCTGCCATCTTCTTGCTGTTGAGAGTATTTTGCAGGGTCGCCAGTAGCAATAAAAATTTCATTGCCTTCACCCTTACTGGCATCTATCTCTAATTCATCTGCACTGACTTTTAATGAGCCCTGCTGAATCACAACATTGCCTTGGTAAGTCGCCCTTTTGGCTATGCCATCAGCGTTTTGGTAAAGTGAAGCTAACTCAATTTTTTTTGTAAAATCGTCTTTCCCAGCATGACTATTAGCCGAGAATAAAAATACTGATAAAATACTAGCGCTGTATAGACGGTTGATAAACTGTTTTAACATGGTCCAATAACTCATATCTTTGGGTTTCTAGGCTAGCAGAGAAGCCATTACTATTGATTACATAATTTGGTCCGACAATCTCGACTGCCTGATCAGAATACATGGTTTTGTCTGCTAGGTTCACTTCAACAAAATTAGTACGAATAACCTGTATGTAGCCTTGTTCATCTAGGCTGGTAATTTCAACGTTAGTTTCAAACTGTATACGTTGATCTTCATACAATGTACCTTCCTGAGCATCAACTTTCCACGGGTGTAGTGATTGCGCAAATAATAAATAACTGGGTTGTTTGAACAACGTGAACCCAAGCAAATCGAAACTCTCCATTTTTTGCGCATAAACTTGATGATTTATCTGGCCGAACTTGTCATATAATGTGCTGCGCATTTTGCTTGCTTGGTAATTAGGGATCCAAGCTTCTTCTGTCAGTGAGTCAATGTTAACCTCTTCTTTAGCCAGCCAGCCTGGTAGGCTTAAAGATATAGCTAAAATAAATAATACACCAATACACAGAGTAACTCGGTTCATATACTGGCGCCGTGAACAGTATATAGCTGTCCGTGAGCCAAAAGAATCAAATCACATAACTCACGCACGGCACCAAATCCGCCTTTAGTGCGTGTTTGATAGTGTGCTTGGGCTGCCAAGATAGGATGGCCGTCCTGTACGCACACATTGCATTGCGACACCTGAAACATACCCAAATCTGGCATATCATCTCCTATTGCTGCTGTTTCACTAGCAGCAATGGATAATTTTTTTTGTAATGCTTGTAAGGCAGGTTGTTTGTCTTCACACCCTTGGATTATATTCTGTACTCCAAGAGCCGTCATACGCCGTTCTACCATGTTTGATTTACGTCCAGTAATAACTGCTATATGTATACCAATTTTTTGCAACGCTTTGACGCCATAACCATCTCGAGTGTGAAATGCTTTGAGTTCCTCTCCATCTTGCCCCATGTATATCCGACCGTCAGAAAATACACCATCAACATCACAGGCTAGCAGTTTTACCTGTTTGAGCGTTGTTAATAGTTCTTTATCAATAGGCCCGTATGGAGAATCAATCGTAGACATTATATGATCCCCGCTTGGAGTAATAGCTGTATATTGATAGCGCCTACTGGTTTGCCTGTAGTGTCGGTTACAAACAGCGAACTAATTTTGTGCTTTTGCATTAACTTGAGTACTTGTGCAGCTAACATTTCTGGCTTGGCTGTGATGCTATTGACTGTCATTATTTGCTGGATTTTAGTTTTGTGGATGTCGATTTTGTCATCTAACACTCGTCGCAAATCACCATCAGTAAAAATACCTAATAATTTGCCTTGGTTATCAATGACGCCTGCCATACCTAAAGCTTTTTGTGAAATGATCAACAAAACTTCACTTAAGGCTTGTTTTGCTGAAACTAGAGGTAAACTTTGGCCTCTGACCATAACGTCCTCTAATTTTAGCAACAGCTTTCTACCTAAAGAACCGCCAGGATGTGACAAAGCAAAATCTTCAGATGTGAAGCCTCGGGCATCCAGTAACGCCACTGCCAGTGCATCTCCCATTACTAAAGTAGCTGTGGTGCTTGAGGTTGGGGCGAGGCCCAATGAGCAAGCTTCCTGTTCTACTTTGATGCAAACGTTAACGTCGGCATATCTTCCGAGTGTACTTTGGGAATTTGATGTCATGGCTATAATGGGCACACCCATACGTTTCACCACAGGTATCAACGCTAATAGTTCGGCAGTTTCGCCTGAATTTGAAATAGCCAATAAAATATCTTGTTCTGTAAGCATC
Organism: uncultured Pseudoalteromonas sp.; assembly: GCA_964564805.1. Classification (GTDB taxonomy): domain Bacteria; phylum Pseudomonadota; class Gammaproteobacteria; order Enterobacterales; family Alteromonadaceae; genus Paraglaciecola. Next base: position 17,564 of record CAZMDX010000152.1, read on the forward strand.
CCTAAATCACCATGATTGGCTTCAGCAGGATGCATAAAAAAAGAAGGTGAGCCTGTGCTGGAAAGTGTAGCCGATATTTTATGCCCAATATGTCCTGACTTTCCCATTCCACAAACAATTATCTTGCCTTTACAAGGTAAGATTAATTGGCAAGCTTTTACAAAGTTGTCGTCAATATATTGAGCCAACTGTGCGATGGCTCTTTGCTCAATTTCCAATACTCTTAAGGCAGATTGTTTCATCATAATGTAATTCTAAGTGTTAATATGTTAACTGAATAACAAAAACTGATAGCTAAAGAAGCAGGTTATTAAACACAAACCTTCTACTCGGTTGATACATCTACTTCCTTTCAAATTAAAGCTAAATATGATGAGTAACAAGGTTAACCCAAGCATGACGTAGCTATCTCGCGTTGCGGCATTTTCATCTACGACGCCGGGTGCAATAAGACCTGGCATAGCCAAAACAGCCAAAAGGTTGAAGATATTTGAACCGATAATATTACCTAAGGCAAGATCATCTTCGTTTTTCAGCACCCCGGCGATGCACGCGGCCAACTCTGGTAAGCTTGTTCCTATCGCGATAATAGTCAAACCAATCACCAATTCACTTAAACCAAAGTATCTTGCTATCGACTCAGCAGAATCTACCATAAAATAGGCACTCAAAGGCAGTAATATCATGCCAACTGTTAACCACATCACCGCTTTTGAAGTAGACACGCCAGAAGGAATTTCATTCTCAGTTTCGGGTTGTAGAGGATCGCCTTTTTCCATATTAAAAGACATCCAAGTAAGTCCGCCTATAACCACGAAAAATAAAGTGATTAAAATAATACCTTCAATCTTGAGCAGTAGATAATCAGACAAAAAATACACAGCGAGTAAGCTGACAAGTAACAACACTGGCATTTCTTTTTTCAGGGTGCTTGACGCAATTGATAGGGGCTTAAGTAGGGCGGTTAATCCTAGCACTAAAGCAATATTGGTTATGTTTGAACCAAGTGCGTTACCCACAGCAGTATCCGTATTGCCATTAAACGAGGCTGTCGCGGCTATCATAATCTCTGGGGCAGATGAACCCATGGCAACTATGGTTAAACCAATAATCATAGGAGATATACCTATGTTTTTAGCTAACACTGAGGCACCAAATACAAATCTGTCCGCACCCCAACTCAAAACAATAAGCCAAATCAGGAAATAACAAGCTTCTAAAATCACAAAATTTCACTTCTAGTTGGATTACATTCAATTGTCGCAAAAAGCTAAGGCTTTGCATATAAATGTTAAGATAAATAAGTTCCGCAATATTTTTGCTGATCCAAGGGTCTTTAGCAACAATTACGAAGCTACACTCTTGATATATGTACCTGAACTAGGAATGCAAGTAGGTATGAAGTATTTGGTTTCCTCGATTTAGGTTAGAGCAGTGCCCTAGACTCATTAAGATTAAGGACATAGTTATTGTTAAACTAGTCTTCAGTGCTATTTATGTTAATTCGTATATACCTTGTTACTTTTGTCTTTGTTATTTGATGTATAAAACTAATACAATAGCAAGTATTATTGATGGGTTGTTTAGTACGTATAGCTCATTTAACCAAAATGGAACGTTAGTATCTTAATGGAAAACTTGATTGAAATTAACAATCTTACTTTTAGCCGTAGTGGTCGGGTTATATACGATGATATTTCACTACAGATTAAAAAAGGTAAGACCACTGCCATTATGGGCCCAAGTGGCATTGGAAAAACAACTATGTTGCGCTTGATGGGCGGTCAATTAGTGCCTGACAAAGGTGATGTGAAATTTAAGGGTGAGTCTATACCGAGTATGCGCCGTAATCGTCTATTTGAAGTGCGAAGACAAATGAGCATGCTTTTTCAAAGTGGAGCCTTATTTACCGATATGTCCGTATTTGATAATATCGCTTTCCCACTTCGAGAACATACAAAATTATCAGAATCAATTATTCACACGATAGTGATGCTCAAATTGCAAGCCGTGGGTTTGAGAGGGGCGGCAAATTTAATGCCTGCTGAATTATCCGGTGGTATGGCGCGACGAGCAGCACTAGCAAGAGCGATAGCTCTTGATCCAGAGTTGATCATGTATGATGAACCCTTCGCAGGACAAGACCCTATTTCAATGGGAGTATTAGTTAAACTAATCAAGGCTTTAAATGATGCTTTACAATTAACCAGTGTTGTTGTGACCCATGATGTAACAGAAGTTTTAACTATTGCAGATTATATATATATTTTGGCGGAGAAAAGAATCATAGGAAGTGGTACGCCAGAGCAGATTATAAATAGTGAATCTCCGCTAGTTCAACAGTTTTTGAAAGGCGAAGCAGATGGTCCGGTACCTTTTCACTTTCCTGCAACTACCACCACTCAAGCTTTTCTGGGTCGTTCGTCATGAATTGGTTTATAAATTTAGGAACAAATACCCTTAATCGGTTAGAAATGTTTGGCCGCGCCACACTTATGTTGTTTGGTGCCATTATTGCTAAACCACAGCCCTTAAAACTAATACCCCTCACCATTAAGCAAATATATGTGGTGGGTGTGCAATCGTTACTTATTGTTGTCGTTTCTGGTTTATTTATTGGCATGGTAATGGCGCTGCAGGGCTATACTATTTTGGTTGGTTATGGCGCTGAAGGCAGCCTTGGTCCAATGGTCGCTTTATCCTTATTGAGGGAGTTAGGTCCGGTGGTTACCGCTTTATTATTTGCTGGACGAGCGGGGTCTGCACTTACAGCTGAAATTGGATTAATGAAGGCAACAGAACAACTTAGTAGTTTAGAAATGATGGCGGTTGATCCACTACGAAGAATCATTGCACCGCGCATGTGGGCAGGCATTATATCCATGCCAATGTTAGCGCTAATTTTTAGTGCGGTCGGTATATTGGGTGGACATTTAGTCGGTGTGGATTGGTTAGGCGTAGATTCAGGCAGCTATTGGTCGATTATGCAGTCAACGGTTGATTGGAATAAGGACGTGGTAAACGGTATTATAAAGAGCATGGTGTTTGCATTTGTGATTACTTGGATTGCCACTTTTAAAGGTTATGATTCTATCCCTACCTCTGAGGGAATAAGTAAAGCAACAACAGAAACTGTGGTGTTTTCTTCATTAGCAGTACTTGGGCTAGATTTTATTATGACTGCATTAATGTTTGGAATTGAGTAAAGGAAATGAGAATGAAATCTAGAAAAGTAGAATTACTAGTGGGTGTGTTTGTCGCATTAACTATCGCTGCAGGACTCATGTTGTCCCTAAAAGTTGCTAATCAAAGTATGTCGACGGGTGAAGATAGTTATGTCTTATATGCCAAGTTTGACAATATTGGTGGGCTGAAAGTTCGTTCAGCAGTTAAAGTCGGTGGGGTTACTGTTGGAAGAGTCGACAGCATCACACTTAACAACAGCGACTTTACTCCACTAGTGGCTATGAGCATTGCATCAGAATTTGATCAATTCCCAGAAACCAGCTCGGTATCTATACTTACCTCGGGCTTGTTGGGAGAGCAATATGTAGGTTTTCAACCAGGTTTTGTTATCGATGGTATTGAAAACCTAGCTCAGGGTGACTACATAGAAGACACTAAATCAGCCTTGGTCTTAGAAGACCTTATTGGTCAATTCTTATTCAGTAGTAACGACGATTAATTAATGTCGTTGATTGGAGAAAATAACGTGATAAATAAATGTACGCTTCTACTGTTAAGCGGAGTTTTAATTTTTTGTTCCGGAATATCGCAGGCGCAAGATAATAATCCGTACGTAATGTTAGAAGATGTAGCAACTAAAACTTTTAACCGGATTAAAAAAGAACGTCAACTTATAGAAGCAGATCCGGAGCTTTTAAGAACAGTTATGGAAGAGGAATTATTACCATATGTTGATTATAATTTCTCTGCATTAAAAGTGTTGGGTAAACATTATAAAAAAGTACCAAGAGAAAGAATACCTGAGTACATCAGTGTATTCCGCTCATATTTGATCACCACTTATGCATTGGCTATGGCCTATTATGATGGCCAAGAAGTTGAGTTTCAGCCTGTTCGTGAAGTGACTGACGAGAGAACAGTAACTGTTAGGGCCGTAGTAAAAGAACCAGGTCGACCTGATATTAATTTGTCTTTTAAATTGCGTAAAAATAGGAAAACCAATGATTGGAAAGCTTACGACATGGTCGCTGAAGGTATCAGTCTTTTATCTAGTAAGCAGAGTGAATTTCAATCTATTTTGCGCAATGATGGAATACAAAAGGTAATTGATTTGATGAATAACACCATTAACAAGCCAATTAATATTAACGCCCAAAAAAAAGGACGCTAAGTGACTAAGTTAGAAGTGGTTGAGTCAGGTGAAGGTTATTATATTTTAAAAGGTGAGTTGAACCGAAATAATATAGCTAAATCAGCTGCTTTGGCGACCCTTAAAAAACACGATAAAAGCGAAGCTAGTAACGATGTTTATACCCTGGATATGTCTGATGTGAGCCATTCTGATACTGCAGGGTTAGCGTGGTTGATGAATTTCTTGAGAGATAACAAACAACATAATATACATTTTAAACTTAAGAACATTCCAGAAAGCCTAATAAAGCTTGCGAAAATAAGCGACGTAGACGGTTTTTTGTCGGTACAATAGTTGACTAATTTTATACATCTGGACTTTTCATGGATAATCAACAAATCGAAGCACTTTTGCTTGAAGCACTAGGTTTAGCCGAAGCACATGTGAAAGGTGATGGGTCTCATTTCCAAGTTATTGCTGTGAGTGATCAGTTTGAGGATATGAGCAGGGTGAAAAAACAGCAGTTTGTTTATGCGCCTCTAGCGGCAAAAATTTCCGAAGGCAGCATGCATGCTGTTTCTATTAAAACGTTTACTGAAAGTCAGTGGAAGCGTGAGAAAATGTTTAATCTTCCCCAATAGTATCCGCAATAACATCATTTAAGTAATATCTAGTAGAGTGAAGTCATGGATAAATTAGTTATTGAGGCTTGCCAGCCTTTAAAAGGAACGGTGCCTATTTCAGGCGCCAAAAATGCTGCGTTGCCCATTTTGATGTCAAGCATATTGGCGGAATCAACTTGTTATTTCGATAACGTTCCTGAATTGAGAGATATCCATACCAGCTTATCTTTGTTAAGTGAACTAGGTGCAAAAGCATACCGTCATGACGGTCAATCAGTTGTGATTGATCCGAGTTCGATTCATAATTTCAATGCTTCTTATGAATTGGTTAAGACCATGCGTGCGTCTATCTTGGTACTTGGGCCGCTTTTGGCTAAGTTTGGACAGGCTAATGTATCTTTGCCTGGTGGTTGTGCTATTGGTGCGCGTCCAGTGAACTTGCATTTGCAAGGACTCGAACAAATGGGTGCGAAGATTGATGTGGACAGTGGTTACATCAGGGCATCTGTAGAGGGTAAATTACAAGGTACACATATTTTTATGGATGTCGTCAGTGTCGGCGCCACAGAAAATTTGATGATGGCAGCATGTTTGGCTCAAGGTGAAACTATTTTAGAAAATGCCGCTAGAGAACCAGAAATTGTAGATTTAGCTCATTGTTTGAATGCGATGGGCGCTAAAGTATCACACGCTGGAACCGACAAAATTATTATTCAAGGTGTTGAGTCCTTATCAGGATGTCGTTACCGCGTATTACCGGACAGAATTGAAACCGGTACGTTTTTGATTGCTGCGGCAGTAACAGGTGGAAAAATCCGCTGTACGCAAGCGGCACCTAAAACCCTTGAAGCAGTGCTTGATAAGTTGTCCAAAGCTGGCGCTAAGCTATCAGTTGGTGATGATTGGATTGAGTTGGATATGACCAATAGACAGCTCAAAAGTGTGGATATTAAAACGGCCCCACACCCAGGATTTCCAACCGACATGCAGGCGCAGTTTGTCGCACTTAATTGTCTGGCACAGGGAACAGGTGTAGTGACTGAAAACATTTTTGAAAACCGATTTATGCATGTGCCTGAACTACAGCGAATGGGTGCAAATATATCATTACAGGCCAATACTGCTAAATGTCACGGTAAATCAACTTTAAAAGGTGCTCAGGTCATGGCGACTGATCTTCGAGCTTCAGCTTGCTTAGTTATTGCAGGGCTAGTAGCAGAAGGGCAGACAACAGTAGATCGCATTTACCATTTGGACCGAGGCTACGAGCACATCGAGAAAAAGTTGAACGGATTAGGTGCTAATATTAAGCGAGTGAAAGATTAATGACATGTTTAGCTTTTAAAATTATTATGGTAACTCAGCCACTACCATGTCTAATTTTAGCATAGTCCCATTTCTGTTCACTTCGAAAGTCACACTATTACCTGGTTGTGTGTCAGCAATGTAGTCAAGTGTATCGCGAATACTGATAGCTGGAATACTGTTTACAGATGTAATTATGTCTCCAACCTGTAAACCACCCACTTCGGCTGGACTTCCCTGACTTATCGCTGTCACTATAATTCCAGCACTATTCGGACCCGCCTGACCTACAAAACCTAGTGCTCCACGTGTGACCTTGCCAGTAGAAATTATTTCATTTAACACTTTATTTGCCAATCGGTAAGGTACCGCAAACGACACTCCATCAACCGATTCAACGCGACTACGACTAGTACCAATTTTGAAATTCGCGTTATTAATACCAATTAAAAAACCCTCACTATCAACAAGTGCTCCGCCAGAGTTACCTTCGTTAAGCGCAGCGTCTGTCTGGATGTAATCAAAATAGTTGTTTAGTTCATTGTTGCTGATCCTGCTAACAATGCCTTTTGTGACTGTTTGTCCTAAATTGTAGGGGTTGCCTAAGGCCAACACAATGTCACCTACTAATGTCTTAGGGTCATCTAATTGGGGAATAGGGTGAAGATTTTCTGCTGTCACACTCAATACCGCTAAATCCGTTACTTTATCATAACCAACGATTTGGGCTTCTTCGAATCGCCCATCTTGCAATCCAACTATTATCAGTTTGGCATTAGCAATAACGTGATAACAAGTCAGAATATAACCACTTGATGTCATAACTACACCAGAGCCCAGACTATTGCGTTCTACCGGACGTCTTCGATTGTAACCTGCGCTGTCGATACCTGTACTATATATGTTCACTACAGCTGGGCCAGCAGCATTAACCGCTGAATTTAAGCTTAACTTTTTTGAAGAGGAGTCAGTGTTGACGAATAGCGTTAAGGGCAAACCACTGCCTTGCCGTAAATCAGGAACTAGAAGTAAGATGATCGATGAAATGATCACACCAATAAGAATAGATTTCAATAAAAAAGAAAAGGTTTTTTGCACGAAAATTAGGCATATTACTTAAGATAAGTTAAATAATAACATTGAAATCAGTTAGTTGATAGCAGTACTAAGTTATAGCACCACTATCAATAGATACTCTTTATGAACGTATAACTAAATATAACGACGAAATTCCACGTTTTATATTCAAAGCAATAACGCCTTTAGCCTCATCCAACTCAGAGCGTAATTGCATCAAAGTATCGATTTTTTTACGATTGATACCTATTATTACGTCACCATCTTGCAAGCCAATACGAGCAGCCGGAGAACGGGCTTGAAGATTTGAAATTACCACACCCTTTTCGCCCTGTTTAGTTTCGCCATTAGCCAGAGTTGCCCCTTCTAAAGCTGGGTGTATTTCTTTGGCAACAACTACATTTTGTGTCGCATCGCTAAGAACAACACTGATTTGTTCACGTTCCCCCTTGCGTAATATTGTTAATTCTAGCTCAGCACCAGCGCCTCTGCTGGCAACCTTTGCCCTTAACTCTTGGAAACTCACAACAGCTCTACCATCAATTTCGGTAATGATATCACCTGCTTGGATACCGCCTTTCTCGGCTGCGGAGTCTGGCGATACTGCGCTGACAAACGCACCTTGGTTAACATCAAGATTCATAGCATCTGCTAACCCAGAATCAATATCTTGACCCATAATCCCAAGCAAACCACGTCGTACTTCTCCAAACTCTATAATTTGGTCTACCAGACTTTTCATCATATTGGTGGGGATAGCAAATCCAATTCCAACATTGCCGCCATTGGGTCCAAAGATAGCTGTATTAATTCCAACTAATTCACCGCGAAGGTTAACCAAAGCACCACCTGAATTGCCTCTATTAATTGCAGCATCAGTTTGAATAAAGTTTTCGTAACCACCGATATTTAATCCTGACCGGCCCAGAGCACTAACAATGCCAGAGGTAACGGTCTGGTTTAATCCAAAAGGATTACCAATTGCTACAACGAAATCGCCGACTCTCAATTCATCTGAGTCAGAAAGTGGCATTGCTGTTAACTCATTGGGTTCTATTTTTAGTAATGCAATATCGCTTTGTTCATCAGCGCCTAATTTTTTTGCTTTAAATTCGCGGCCATCTGTTAATTTGACAGTAATTTCATCAGCATTATCAACTACGTGGTTGTTTGTCACCACGTAGCCTTCTTTCGCATCAATAATGACACCAGAACCTAAACCTTTAAAAGGTCTTTCTTGTAACTGCTCTTCTGAATCACCAAAAAAATGCTTAAACATTTCGGGTACTCGTTGACGGGAAACCTGAGTACCTTCAACGGATATACTTACAATTGCAGGAGTCGCTTCGTCTAACATAGGAGCGAGACTAGGTATCTCATTTTTATCTGTTGAAAAAAAAGGTAATGCAGCATGAGCTACTAAATTAACCGACATACTTGCTGCAATTATACAAAAAGATCCAACAAAACGTTTTACAACTTTATTCATTAATTATCATCTCCAACATCTAAATTAAAACAATACAAAGACTGTGAAAGACACAAAAAAGTTCATTATTTGATTTCTTTAACTGTCGCTTTTTCATTACCTGAAAACAACCCTGAACTTTGTGAGGAAAAATCTAAAGGTTGTGTACCTGCACTCGATTTTTCACGGGTTGGTTTTGTGCTTTTATTTCGTAAATAAGCCGTAGTATGTTCCCCAAAATAGTTCATTGAGGCTTCTGGCCCAGCCTGTTGGCTGATAAGTAATTGCTCGAAATCTTCAATACGCTGTTTTAGCGAAGCTGACTGAGCAATCAAGTTGTCAGCAATCTGTCTAGTTTCTTGTACATGATTTACAGCTTGCTGGTTCATTAATTCTTGAATAGTTTGCTTACTTGCCGCTTTATCCAGTGTGCTGCGTTCTTTACGATTGGAAAATTTGGCAACAAAAAAACCAATAATCCCACCAACAATCAACAACAATAATCCTATTAACCAATCCATAATGACCTCTATTTTTCTACTTATTTCAGCCCACATAACTATCCACTATTTAATAAATTGTAGATTAATGTCCATGAGCAATTAGACAATTTTTGTTATTATACGCTCAGCATTTTTAATGCGGTCATTTTATTTGTATTCAAGTGTTAAAAACACTCAATAGCGAAAGGAAAAACACCGAAAAATGATTGAGTTCACGCCATGGCAAAAATATCAGACTGATCTCCAAGATCCTTTATTCCTGTATGATACTGCACAAGAAAATGCAGTAAAAGAACTGCAACGTTTATACGATGAACTTACTCATCCTGAGAAAAAACGCACTTGGCGAGTAAAGTTACAGAGTAAATTTGGCAAAGGTATGAGTCAGCCTTCCATTCAAGGTTTATATTTTTGGGGAGGTGTAGGACGCGGAAAAAC
>CAZMDX010000153.1:0-4032 GCA_964564805.1 uncultured Pseudoalteromonas sp.
AAATAAATGTTAAATTTGTTAAATAATTCTTGTAAGTAAAATTAACATACTGTAAGTTCAAATTACAATTGTTGCATCGTTAAAGAATTATAAGCGACGCAGCTATAAAATATTTTGAGAGAGAATAATGTTGAAGTTAACCTTTTTTACAAAAACAGCTTATGGAGTGGGTCAGATGTCGCAAGGCGTCAAAGACACCGCATTTCAATCATTTGTTGTTTTTTACTTCAGTCAGGTGTTGGGTATGCCCGCCATTATGGCTGGGTTTGCTGCGTTGATAGCATTGTTGTTTGATGCAATCACTGATCCTTTAATGGGTGACATTTCTGATAACTGGCATTCAAAATGGGGTCGTCGTCATCCCTTTATGATAGCTGCAGTTATTCCTTTCCCGATATCTCTATATATGCTTTTTTCACCGCCAGTCGGTCTTGATCCTGATGGGTTATTTTTGTGGTTGTTGGGCTGGTCTATCGTGGTACGAATTTTGTTAACAATGTTTAATGTGCCCCACAATGCTCTGGGTGCAGAGCTTAGCCAAGACTATCAAGAGCGCACTAAAATAGTTAGTTATCGTACTTTTTTAGGTTATGTGGGTGGTATTATTCTGTCGGTTGTCGCCCTTAATTCGTTTTTTAAAGCATCTGAAGCCTATCCCAATGGCATGTTAAATTTTGAAGGTTATAGTAGTTTAGGTGCGCTTGCGGGTATTATCGCTTTTGTGGCTATGACACTGTGTATTCTAGGTACTAAACACACCATTCCATACTTACCTAAAGCCCCTGAAAATCAAAAGAAAGTGGATTTTAGTCGTAGCTTTAAGGCTTTTGCCGAAGCCATAAAATTAAGACCCTTTCGGATTATCTTTACCGTACAAATCATGACAATGATTGCCGGTGGGGCAGGGGCAACCTTTATGTTGTATATCGGCAGTTACTTTTTTGAACTATCCACGGCTGAAATATCTTTATTAACGCTGACCATAATAGTGGGCTTGATACCGGCGTCTATTATTGCCCCAGTGTTATCTAAACGTATTGATAAAATGCCCAGCTTGGTTGCCTGCTTATTGGTGGCCACAGTCTTTAGTTTTAGCCCTATATATTTACGCTTGCTAGGCGTTATGCCCGAAAACAGCTCACCGTTAATTATGCCGATACTGTTTGCCACTTATGTTGTGGGTTATAGCTTTTTTATTGCTGCGGGCATAATCATCGGTTCAATGTTGGCAGATATCGCTGACTTACATGCCTGTAATACAGGTAAACGTCAGGAAGGCCTATTTTTCGCGGCCAACTCATTTGCTCAAAAAGCCACTTTTGGACTAGGGACTTTATTTGCTGGCATCGGGCTCGACCTCATCGCTTTTCCAAAACAGGTCGATGTATCAATGGTCTCTGAACAAACCATTTTCAACTTGGGTTTAATTGCAGGGCCATTGCCCTTTGTCATTTATCTAGTTGCTGCCTATGTCGCTACAAAATACGATTTAACCAAAACACGACATGCAGAAATTTCTGAGCTATTAGCTTCACAACTAGCTTCACAACTTTCTGCGCAAAAAGACCAACCAATAGCTGCACAAAAAAGTTAGAACAATCGACTTATCACTAAAACTAAACACCATTTAAAATACGGGGAAATACTATGATCCTGAATACTCATCAACACACTGCTTTTGAACAAATAGCTTTTAAACTTACTCCTTTGGCCTTTGCATTGATTTGTATCGGAACAAGTTCAACGGTCTTCGCCCAAGAAGCTTCTGAAGCAGCCGAGCCATCAGGCATAGAAGTGATTCAAATCACCTCCACGAAACGTGTCACGTCACTGATGGAAACCGGCCAAGCGGTTAGTGCATTTAGTGAAGAAAGCATGGCGCAGATGAATATCGATGGTAGCCAAGATTTGGTGCAATATTCTCCTTCATTAATTATCTCTTCTAGCAGAATATCTATACGAGGGGTGGGACGTCCCAACACTGCCCTAGGCTCAGACCCTGGTGTTGGCATATATACCGATGGTGTTTATAACACTGAAAACGGTATTTTTGATTATTGTAATTTTTGTGATATTGAGCGTATCGAAGTGCTTCGCGGGCCTCAAGGTACGTTATATGGGAGAAATGCGGTTGGCGGCGCAATTAATGTCATCAGTAAAGAGCCTCAAAGAGAATTGGGTGGCTACGTTAACTTGGAAGTGGGAAATGACGGTTATTTAGTGACGCAAGGTCAAGTAACCGGACCTCTTGGCGAAACATTTTCAGCTATCGCTACACTGTCGAAAATGGAGCGTGATGCGCTACAAGAAAACCTAGCGGCCGATGTTGGCGACTTGGACAATAGAGATAGAACGTATTATTCAGTCACCTTAAAAGCGGATTGGACTGAAAACTTCACTAGTACGTTGCGCTACATGAATTATGATCGCAGTGAGAACGCGTCACCAGGTTATTTAGGTGATGCTTATCCCACGGATTTTGTAAATCTTGGTGCCGATAACTTACCCGGTATTTTCCCTGGTTCAAATGCGCTTAATCATGTGTCGGGGTACACCATTGCCAATCCGGCAGTGAATGATATTAATCAAACAAACGTTGATTATTTAGGCCAACAAGATGTCGAAACCAAGCGCTTAACCTTTATCAGTACGCTAACATTAGACGATTTAGAATTGAAATACACCTACGGTGATAATGAGTTTACCTATGATTCTATTGCTGATGGTGATGTCTCAAATGCAGCCTTTGGAGGCATGAACTTTTCGGAAATGTTTAGGCAGATAACCACATTGGTTGGCATTCCAGGTGGGGTCTTTTTACCCAACCCATTAACTGGTGCACCTATTACACTTGCCTCAGATATGACCGCTAGTGTGATCCAATCAGGTGAGTTTACATCTCATGAATTACAGATGGTATCCAACTATGATGGTGCCTTAAACTTTATTGCTGGTGTGTACTATTTTAACAGTAAAGAGAGTCAATATAGCGACTTTGTAGAGCGAGGTTTTGGGCTAATGCAGGGCGATGCTATTGCTGCTAATTATGGTGGTTTCCCTCCTGAACTTGGTTTACCCGCAGATAGTGGTACGTTCTTAGGTTTCCCTGGTTTTCAGCCAGGTCTGTATCAGTTTTATTCCTCATTAATTGGCGCGCCGTTTGAGGCGACGGCTAATGGTGACGGTGGCTTTTTGTATTATGGTCAAAATGAACTAGAAACAACTGCTACTGCCTTATATGGTCAACTAGAATACCAAGTCAACGATGCACTCACTTTAACCGCAGGTTTACGTTATTCAAACGATGAAAAAACAGGGTCAGATGATGTATTTGCCTACTTATCGGTGCCTAAAAATCAACATGTTGTCGATGACAGCTGGAACAAAGTTACGTGGCGTTTACAGGCAGATTGGAACGTTGACAAAGATACGTTTGTTTATGGTTATATATCAACCGGATATCGCTCTGGTGGTTTCAATCTGGGTGCCGCGACGGCAGCACCGGTCGATGTGGTTGATCCAGAAGAATTAACTGCGTTTGAAGTAGGCTATAAAAAATCGTTATATGACAATAATGTTAACGTGTCTTTAGCGGCATATTATTATGATTATGCTGATTTGCAAGTGCTCTCGACAGTCACTGAAGGAGGAGTCACTACAGCCGCATTTGATAATGCAGCACAAGCAACAGTCATGGGGTTTGAGGCAGAATTACAGGCTTGGTTGACCCCGGATCTCCGCATTATGACCACTTATTCTTATACCCATTCAGAATATGACAACTATACAGCCGTTGATTCCACCGCCTGTGCCATTTTAGGTGAATGTGATATTCAGGACTTATCAGGTAATCAATTGAATATGGCGCCAGAAACTAAGTTTTCACTTTCTGCCAGCCAGTTCTTTGAGTTGGATGAGTTGGGTACTGTGTTACTAACGGCCGGTTATTCTTATGTGGGTGAACAATACTCTCGGGCTTTTAATCGCAGTGATTGGGATCTAGTCGACAGTTATGATCGTATCGATGCCCGA
>CAZMDX010000154.1:0-5699 GCA_964564805.1 uncultured Pseudoalteromonas sp.
CCTGAGAAAAAACAACAAAATGACAAGAGAAAAAGTGCATAAAAGATAAGAAAAAATTCACTTTTTAAGAATATTTACCCATTACTACTCACTATTAGGATTTTCTTGACATGAGGACAGCTCAATCACTTCAAGGTGTGACTGATCGGTTAACTTATTAATAAAATTGGAATTGAACACAAGATTGCAGGATCAAAAAAGCCCGCAATTTACATTGCAGGCTTTTTTAATGATTGGTGCGCGTGGAAGGATTCGAACCTCCGACCACCTGGTTCGTAGCCAGGTACTCTATCCAGCTGAGCTACACGCGCAAACTGTTTTTCAAGAAGTATAACCAAAAGATTAGCAATATTCTTGATTATTTTTTGGGATATGGTGCGCGTGGAAGGATTCGAACCTCCGACCACCTGGTTCGTAGCCAGGTACTCTATCCAGCTGAGCTACACGCGCGTTAACATATTTCCCGTCAAGACCTAATGGCGGAGAGGGAGAGATTCGAACTCTCGGTAGCCGAAGCTACGGTTCCTTAGCAGGGAACTGGTTTAAGCCACTCACCCACCTCTCCAAAATTTAGCTCTTAATAACATTTCGGTGTTTAGCTACTACAACTAACCTGGATTGTTGACTTAAACTTCATGCTTATTAGCCTTTGGTTTAAGATTTTCATCCCCTAAATGAGGAGCAGGATTCTACCTATCCACATGAGTATGTCAAACACTTTTTATGAACTTAATGACCGCATGCTGGCATTTTAAACGATTATTGTCTAAGTGTTTATTTTTTGTCACGTTTGGAGAAAAACGTAAAATTATCCAGGCTAAATTTTGGGCACAAAAAAAGCTGGTTTCCCAGCTTTTTTTAAGTCTTATCGCTTCTATTCTTCGTCGGTACTCGCTGCCTGTTCATTGGCGGCAAGTTGAACGTTCTTTTCAGCTTGGATACGCATGTATATTTCTTCACGATGCACAGATATTTCCTTAGGCGCGTTAACACCAATTCTTACCTGATTACCTTTTACCCCTAATACTGTTACGGTGACGTCATCACCGACCATTAGAGTTTCTCCAACACGACGAGTTAAAATTAGCATTCTATTGCCCCTTTATCCGTTAAAAATACCATTCCTTCGTTAAAGTTAGTGTAAATTGCCAGCATCGCCAGAAATTTACCCAATCGGTCTTTCCCTGTTATTGTTGTCACCACAAAAAACAACCGAAAAATTATTGAGTTCCTACTTTATGCTTTTGTCATATTTACAACTTTTCTTGTAACCAAGCTCGAACTGAAGCTATTGCTGAGTCTAAATGTTGTGATTCAGAACCACCAGCCTGAGCCATGTCGGGACGACCTCCGCCTTTACCGCCAACCTGTTGAGCAAGATAGCTAACCAACTCACCTGCTTTTACTTTAGGCACAAGGTCTTTGGTCACACCAACAATCAAATTTACCTTATTCTCTTCCGATATGCCTAAGACAATGATGGCGCTACCTAATTGATTCTTAAAATCATCAACCATAGGTCTCAATGCCTTAGCCTCGATACCTTGTAGCACTATAGAAAGAACTTTTACGCCTTTAATTTCAAAAACATCTGACAGGACGTCCATTGTTGTATTACTGGCTAATTTTAATTTTAACTTTTCAAGTTCTTTTTCTAATGCTTTGTTTAAATCCAATACATGCTGCATACGAGCATGAGAGGCTTGTGGATCTGTTTTTAATAAGCTGGCTATCTGGTTTAGTTGATGGCTTTGAGTCTGAACTACATCAAAAGCTTTTGCCCCAGTAACAGCTTCAATTCTTCTAACACCGGCTGCAATTCCACTTTCTGAAATGATCTTAAAAAGTCCAATATCCCCTGTTCTTTTGACATGAGTACCACCACATAATTCCATAGAAAAATCTCCCATAGAAACCACACGCACATCTTCTGAATATTTTTCACCAAACAATGCCATCGCGCCTGCGGCTTTAGCATCGTCCAAATCCATCAATTTAGTATCCAGACTATTATTAATACGGATTTGTTGATTAACTAGTTTTTCAACATTTTGCAAATCTGAATTGGTTAGTGCTTCAAAATGCGAAAAGTCGAAACGAAAACGTTCCTCGGATACCAGCGAACCTTTCTGGTTTACATGCTTACCTAAAATCTTTTTCAATGCTGCATGCATTAAATGTGTGGCACTGTGATTTAATTTTATCGCTTCACGGCGCTCAGCATCAAATTCAGCCTGAACCATGTCACCTAATTTAAAATCATAGTCAGAGGTCCCTTTATGCGCAATTGCATTACCTAACTTCACTGTTTCTGTCACAACAAAACTTCCGTCAGCAACTTTTAATGAACCAGTATCTCCGATTTGACCACCTGACTCAGCATAGAATGGGCTTTTATCAAGAATGACAACACCCTCTTGACCTATGGTTAATTTTTCTACCTTCTGACCGTTGGCGAACAATTCAACAATTTTGGCTCGATTGGTACTATGATCATAACCTGTAAACTCAGAAGTACAATTAGACTTTAGTAGTTCGTTGTAATCAGTATCAAATTGGCTAGCCTGTTGCGCACGTTTACGTTGAGCAGCCATGGCAATTTGAAAGCCTTCTTCATCTATACTCAGATTCTTTTCACGAGCCACATCGTTAGTTAAATCTGCTGGAAAACCGAATGTATCATAAAGCTTGAATACTAACTCACCTGGAACCACATCGGATGTTAATTCGTTTAGCGCGTTGTTAAGGATGCTCATGCCACGTTCAAGGGTCTTAGAAAATTGTTCTTCTTCAGTTTTTAGTACTTTTTCTATAAGTTCACGATTTACCGTTAACTCTGGATAAGCATCAGACATTTGTGTCTCTAAAGCTTGCACCAGACGGTAGAAAAATACATCTGTAGCACCGAGTTTATTGCCATGTCTTACTGCTCTTCGGATAATACGCCTTAACACGTAGCCTCGGCCTTCATTTGAAGGGATGATACCGTCACAAATTAAAAAGCTACAAGAACGAATATGATCCGCAATAACACGTAGAGACTTATCTTGTTTGTCACTTACTCCAATAATATTAGCTGCGGCTTCAATTAAACGTTGAAAAATATCAATTTCATAGTTGCTGTGCACATTTTGTACGATAGCCGAAATACGTTCTAAGCCCATCCCCGTATCAATAGAAGGTTTAGGTAGTAGCTGCATAGTCCCATCGCTTTGACGATTAAACTGCATGAAGACCAGATTCCAAATTTCAATAAACCTGTCGCCATCTTCTTCTGGAGTGCCTGGGGGTCCCCCCCAAATATGTTCACCGTGGTCGTAAAATATTTCCGAACAAGGTCCACAAGGACCTGTATCGCCCATAGACCAAAAATTGTCAGAAGTACTGATACGTATAATTTTGTCTTCAGATAAACCTATTTTGTTTGCCCATATATCAAAGGCTTCATCATCGTCATGATAGATAGTGACCAACAATCGGTCCTTGGACAGGTTGAGTTCTTTGGTCAAAAAATCCCAAGCGAATTGTATTGCCTCAGTTTTAAAATAATCACCAAAACTGTAGTTACCTAACATTTCGAAAAAAGTGTGATGACGAGCAGTATAACCTACGTTTTCAAGATCATTATGTTTACCACCAGCTCGCACACATCGTTGTGAAGATGTTGCCTTACTGTAATTACGGGATTCAGTGCCTAAAAACACATCTTTAAACTGGTTCATTCCAGCATTTGTAAACAAAAGTGTCGGATCATTTGCTGGAACTAAAGATGAACTGGTTACTTTTTGATGTCCTCTAGCGGCAAAAAAATCTAAAAATGCGCACCGGAGCTCGGCGGTTGTTTTACTCATTTACAATCCTGAAATATTAGTCATTAGTGGAGTTCACCTGTGCCAAAAGCAGCATAAGTAGTACTTGCGGCGCCAAAGATATCAGTTTACTAGACTTTTGTTAAGACTAGCGTTGATACTATAAGATCTTATTCTCTTGTTGATTTAATCGCATAGCGACTTTGTTATGGATAAAACCATTCTGATACAAAAAACGTTTCTGTTTTTGCTGTTTTTTAAACTCTATTACGAATTTGTTTGCGAACTTTTTGTTGGGTACTTTACAGCCAACTCAAACCAATCAATATCAAGTTCACTCATTGCTTCTGCCACAATCTTTGCAAAAGTTTAGTCATCCTTTACCTCATTATGTATTCTTAATCCTTCTTATGCCTTGTTCGCTGATCTCGAATTAAAGACGCTTCAAACCTGTAATTTCTATCTAGATAGTGTGGCTTAACTTTATCAATTCATTCAACGCACAATTAATATTAATAGATTTGTAGTTACAGCTTATTGAGCAGTGTAAACTGATGGTACTTTGATTATGAAAGTAATCCTGAATTCGTATTTTTAATGATCTTAAAACTATTTTCTGTCATATTAGTTGGGTTAAACAAGCAAAAATCTAGGCCTTATATTGTCAATATTGAGTTCGAAATATACATTCAAATTTAGTACATCTATTGAAAAAATTGGCCAAACTGTGTGGGATGATTTAGCCAAAGGTAGTAGCCCGTTTTGCCAATACTCCTTTTTGCACGCTTTAGAAACCTCAGGGTCCGTAGGTGGAAAATCTGGTTGGTTACCATTTCATTGTGTCATTTACCAGGACCTTGAGCCTGTTGGTATCCTACCTTTATACAAAAAAACACATAGCTACGGAGAATATGTGTTTGATTTTGCATGGGCAAATACTTACAAACAACATGGCATTAACTATTATCCGAAATTAGTGGGGGCGATCCCTTTCACCCCTGTGACTGGTGCAAGATTAATGCTCAGCGCTGAGGTTGATAAACAGCAATTGTTGCCCGTCCTGTGCAAAGAGATCACTAACCAGCTAACTCTTAGCGGTATGTCTTCTATGCATTGGTTGTTTGTTGAGCAAGACATCAGCCAATTATTACACGAGCACGGGCAAGTGCAGCGCCACACGATTCAATTTCAGTGGTTTAATCGACAATATTCTTCTTTTGAAAACTATTTATCACACTTTAACTCTCGCAAAAGAAAGAATGTAAAAAAAGAACGTCTTAAAGTCATTACTGACGGCGTAAAGGTTGTCCGCTTACATGGTGACAACTTGAGCGAAGAGAATATGTATTTTTTTTATCATTGTTATAAACAAACTTATTTAAAACGTAGCGGTCATGATGGTTATTTAACGGAAACATTCTTCCAGCAAATTTTTAAAGATTTGCGACATAATCTAATGCTAGTCATTGCTTTAAAAGATGAACGCCCCGTAGCTAGTGCACTTTTTATATTTGATCACAATCAACTATGCGGGCGATATTGGGGGGCTTTAGAAGAGGTACAAAATCTACATTTTGAATGCTGTTATTATCAAGGTATCGAATTTTGTATTGAACAAAATATTGCTCAGTTTAATCCTGGAACTCAGGGGGAGCATAAAATATTAAGGGGTTTTGAACCTATTTATTGTTATTCAAACCACTCGCTTAAAGAGTTACCGTTTCACGAGGCGGTTGAGAGGTTTATACAACAAGAAAATATTCAGATTGCGGAATACAAATACAGTGCAGACAAACTTTTACCATTCAAACAATCAGAAACTTAGAGGTTTACTGCTTTTCCAGATAAGTAAAAAGTTGTTTGCTGGCATGGTAACTATTTCTAATAGGT
>CAZMDX010000155.1:0-7922 GCA_964564805.1 uncultured Pseudoalteromonas sp.
TCTCTGGTTAAACAAATAGTAAAAGCGAAAAAGGCATTCAAACCCATACCTGGAGCCATAGCGATAGGGTAATTAGTCATAAAGGCCATTAATAATGTACCCAGACATGCGGCTATAGCTGTGACGGTGATCAGCCCTTCGATTGGCATACCACCTGCACCCAGAATACTGGGGTTAACTACTAACACATAAGACATAGCTGCAAAGGTTGTTAAACCTGCAATAAATTCAGTTTTAAGATTGGTACCTTTTTCTTTGAGTTTAAAGAAGTGTTCAAGAAAGTTAGACATATTTATCGCTCTAGTTTTAATGTGGCATTATTTATGTAAATAATTTATTAGTATGTTTATTAGTATGTTTATTAATATCTTGCAGATGGTGGTTGCAAAAAGCTGACCATCTAGTCTGGCTTTGGTCTAAATTATACTGGTACCATATCAATCATGTCATCTAACGTTATAAAACGATAATATAATTGTCTTCTAGATGTTTGTTTTGTCAAAATACACAACCTAAATCGAGTTAATACTACCGGTATTGCACCAATACCTAACTTAGTTACCTATTTGGTGCAATTAACAATATTGAACTAAGACATACATGACGAATTAAGCAGGGGTAAAAATGACCAAAACTGAATTAAAGCTATGGGTAGCATCATTGCCAAAAGTAGAATTACACCTGCACATCGAGGGCTCGTTAGAGCCTGACTTAATGATGGCCTTAGCAGAAAAACATCAACTTGAATTACCATATGCAAATATCGAAGAAATTAAAAATGCTTATAACTTTGAAGATCTTCAAAGTTTTTTGGATCTGTATTATTTTGGTGCGTCAGTACTTATCGATGAAGACGATTTTTATCAATTAATGTGGAACTATTTACTCAAGTGCAAAGAAGACAATGTTGTTCATGTGGAAATCATGTTTGACCCACAGACCCATACAGAACGTGGTATTGGATTTGATGTATTTATGCAAGGTTTTAAGCGGGCAATTCAACAAGCACAACAAGAGTGGGGACAATCTTGTTTATTGATCATGTCCTTCTTGAGACATCTAACTGAAAAAAGTGCAATTTAGACCTTACAATCTGCTACATCATATTTACATGAAATTACCGCCGTTGGACTAGATAGTGGTGAGTTAGGTAACCCTCCTGAAAAATTTACTCAAGTATTCAAAATGGCTAAAGAATTAGGTTTAAAGCGAGTCGCTCATGCAGGTGAAGAAGGTCCTGCAGATTATATATGGAGTGCGCTAAAAGAATTAGATGTGCATCGCATTGATCACGGTGTGCGCAGTATTGAAGATCCTGAACTCATTGAATTTTTAATTGAATCACAACACCCTCTAACAGTGTGTCCGTTGTCTAATACTAAACTTAAAGTATTTAATCATATGCACGAACATAATGTACTGCAATTACTCGAATTAGGCCTAATGGCGACAATTAATGCTGATGATCCCAGCTATTTTGGAGGATATTTAAATGACAACTTCTTTGCCATTATTGATCATTTGCCGATAGAAAAGCATCATTTAAAGAAGTTAGTAGAAAATAGTTTTAATGCCAGCTTTATGCCCGCAGGCCATAAAGTCAAGTGGTTAGAAAAAATGGGCACATACTAACAACCCGTTTTTAATGTTACCTTTTAATGATTGTCTCTGAAGAATTTGTTGCGCAATTGGTTAAGTTATTCAGAGTAAGATGGTTTAAGATTTATGTGATGATGCCAAAGCAATAACAATCTGTAGCGCTTCATCTTTGCTAAATCCACTTTGAATTAACGCTTCATAATGTTTACGCAACAATTCCGCTTGAGCTTTCACTAATTTAGGCTCGCTTTGTGCCATGATCTGATTGAATAATTGTTCAGATAACTGCTCGTTCATAAAATTAAGCTGTTTTATTTCTTGTCCGTGAATACTGCCTACAGAAATCGCTAACATTACCATAATTGTGATAAAGGTCTTTTTCATATGTTTACTCAATGCTGGTTTGTTGGGGTCGCCAATTAGGGCATGTTATTCAGAGCGTATGTTGCGCCCTGAATCACTTGTTTACGAGTATTAACCCTTGATAAAGTTCACTGCCTATTCACGGCTTAGTTCTTTGATAAGAAACTTATGCTGTGGGAATTGCATCAATAACGTTGCTGTTTTACCCAGTTGCATATCTGCATAGTCAAAGCCTGGTGCCACCGCTTCACCAATCAAACCGTATCCAAATTTAGCATTAGTTGAAATTTTTGATGCCTTCCAAGTACCGCCTTTCACCATCATTTGCATCTGATGCCCTTTGATTGGATCAGGACCTAATATCGTTTTTTGTAAACTACCGTCGGGTTTAAGCATGAAGTAAGTAATGGGATCGCCTTTATGAAAATAATGCATGATGTCTGATTGATTCATATGAAAATGACCAATCGGTGAGTCAGCACTTAATAAGTAATAAATGCTAGTCATGGTCACTCTATCACCGTTTACGGTATCGATATTAGCTCTATGATCAGCTTTAAAAGTTTGGCGAAAATAGCCTCCTTCAACATGAGATTCTAGGTTTAGTGCTTTCGCTATTTCTTTTGCGGTAGGTATATTATTTTTATCAGAGATACTCGCTAGTTCACTAATTGAAAGTTCACTCATCGAAGCTGAATTTGCGCTACCTACAGTGAGTTGTTGTTGCGCTACATCCTTGATATCTCCTTGCACGTCATATGGCATAGTAGTTTTATATTGCGACCAATTAGCCACAATAGTATCTACTACTTTACTGCCCACCAAATAAGCAGTTTCGAGTGCTGAACGCATACCTGCATAACCATTTTCACCACTTTCAAGTCTTAAATTTTCGATCGCTGTTAACCCCGGTGGTGGCATGGAATAATTACTACCAGTGCGAACAACCATAAATCGAGATTTATCCACTTTATTAACGTTGTCTAAGTAAATCATTGACTGATAAGTACCGGTATCTTCCATACCAGAGCTGACAAAGTTTCCTTGGCCAGCGGTCCAGTAATGAGTCCAGTTGTTCGCCCATTCATTTAACATATTCCCATGCCAAAAAGTGGAAGCGGCGACATGTTCACCTTTGAGTACAAAAGGTAATTTTTGTGCATTCGGATATCCCGTGTATTTGTCTCGCAAGGCCTGCATTACCGGGTAGTCGTTTAACTTTACTTTTTTGGTCAGGGTGTATGCCCAATCAGTTAACTGAGGGTTGAGTTGATACACTTCACCATTTGAAGATTGACCATGTCGATTCAATTTAGTGGGTTCTATACTCTGATTTTCTAATAAAGGGTCGGTAGTAAATAACGGAAAGTAACCAGTAGACCAAGTATCAGGTATCTCTCTGGCATCAATTTGATGAGCTAGATCACCGTCGAGCAGCCAAGTCGCCCAGGCAGCAGAGCCTATTGAGGCATCAGCAGGGTCAAACCCAGCGATCCCTGCTACTAACCAATATGCGCGGGTTAAATCAAATCTAGGATCTAAACCTAAAGCCATAATAGCTGTGGCTGCTTTAGCGGTGCCCATACCCGTGACAATCCCCATAACGCCTGTCTCGGTATTAATACAAATATCATGATGTGATACAGCAAAAGGTAAACAAGTATCAAGCTTTTGGCCTGCTTTCCATAGTTGGAATTCGCCGGGTTTGTCGCCCTCATCTGCACCAATTTCAAACATAGTGACGACGACCACTTTAATCTCTGTTGGAGAGGTGATGCTAATCTGAGTTAATTCATGATTATCTTGGCAACTAGTTATTAAAAACAGGGTTAGAACAACCACACTAAAAATAACCAGTCGTTTAAAAATGGATTTGCGCATACTTTTTCTCCCAATAAAAAAGGGTAAGTATGCATGACACATATTTACCCTTGTATAACTTGAATATTTTATACAGTTAAAATGCTATTAAAATTTATAGCTAAACTTCGCTTGGTAATGACGCGGTAGTTCAGGTAAGACTATCTGAGCCCCAAACAAGTCTGGGAAGTTTGCTCTAAAGTAATCTTCATCAGTCAGGTTCTTAACACTTACGCTGGCTGTCCACGTCTCCGCATCATAAAAAACACCAGCATTAACCAATGTATAAGCCGGTAAAGTCACTGTTTGAGAGAAATCAGAAAAAGTGGAATCAGCTCTTATAATACTCGCATTAATTGCATAGCCGTTTTGGAAATCGTAGGTTGCGTTTAACGTGTAGATATTTTCAGGGATACCTGCTTTTCTGGCACTTTCTTTATCTGTACTGTCTACAAGGTTGTTTCCTATGACGGAACCACCATATAACAAAGATGCGTCAGTCACGTTGGGTAAATGTTCAATACCAAAGAAACCAAATTGTTCACCAAATTCTAAGGCCGTTAAGTTATAAACTTTTGAGTTTGTATAACCTGCACCTACGACTAAGTTGTCGTTAACTACCCAGCGCAGTTCAAACTCAGTTCCCTCATTTTCGGTGGTTGAGTTGGTGACGATTGCCTGGGCACTAAAATCTGTTCGCTCTTGTTCATAAAATGATAACGCAAAATATAAAGAATCATCTAAAAATGAACCTTTAATACCATATTCGAATAGGTCAGAGGTATCAAAAGCGCCATCTCCAACCTGGCCAACACCAATCTCAGCACCTTGACCGGCCACTAATGTTGCTTGTTCTGCGGCAGTGATATAGGGAATTAAACCGATATCTGTTTTGAAAGAAATACTGGTATTCCAAGACACGCCATCAACTGTATCTTCAACCGTCTCGATATCCGCAACGCTTAACAACAAATCACCACGGCTCGTGCTCTTTATATCAATCGTGTCATAACGGACACCTAATACTATATTAAGACCCATGTCCCAAGTGAAGTCGGTCATTATTGCGAAACCTAAATCGGTATAATTTCCTACGTCATAATTGTCAAAATCTTTACCAATACGTGTGGCTAACAAACGTCTGTCTAGAGCTGTCGAAGGCCCTGTTAAGTCTCTACGATTAAAGTATTCATTTGTAAAATCATCACCATGTAAAAACTCTGTATGGCGAATTGAAGGTGATACTTGAAACTGTGCTAGCAATGTATCTGATTCATACTCTGTTGAGAACACAACTTTGTTTTCAAAAACCGAGCTGTCATGAAATTGCGCAAAACCATAAGCATTTTCATTTAAGTTTTCGTAAGCTTCATAAAACATTTGGTTTTTGATTTCCCACCCATTGTCGGTGTAATAAAAAATATCAAAGTAAAATGTTTCAACTGTGTTTAATAACACATCATCCGCAGCGGCCAAGACCTGATTTCTTCCAAGGGTAGTTGTTCCTGGATTATCTAAGGCCAAAGTGGGAGAAAAGTCGGCATTTGTTATTCTATCTGGAAATAAGCCAAAACCTACATTATTAAAGATAAAAGGATTAATTTCACCTCTTACTAAATTGTATTCTTGGTGCGAAATTGAACCATCGCCATTGATATCAAGTGGTTTGGCTGTACCTGTCACATATGTGCCGGTATCAATTAGGTCTTGGCTTAAACGGTTCCAACCAGCGACTTGATTCCCTGCAAAATCATGATACATACCACCAAATTCAATGCGAATGTTGTCTGTAATGTCAACATTAATGGAAGCTTGTAAAATAGTCTGATCAGTGTCTGTATTGTCATAAAAACTGCCTGAATTTTCTACTTCACCGTAAAGATAAAACCCCATTTCTTTGCCGCCAACAGAGCCTGGACCACCAATCTCGGCAGTCATAACACTTTTATCCCAGCTTCCTAAAGAATATGAGAAGGCTCCAGTATTTTCTCTTAAATACTGCCCACCACTTGCGCGAGCGGATTTAGGATTAAAGTTTAAGTAACCCCCAATTTTAGATGGACCGTATATAGGAGAGGCGGGGCCACGAACAATGTCGATACGACTGGATGCGCCGATTGGGGTAGGGTAGTTGCCTGGATTATCTAAACGTTTCATGCCACGAAAATAGTTTTCGCCTGGCGTACCACGGATATCAAGGGATCCTGCTACTCCAAAAAATGACTGAGTAAATGTACCTGGTGCAAACGCCATTAGTTCATCTATATCAGTGACTGCAAAACGTTCTAACTGCTCATCACTTATGGTGGAGGCTGAACGAGGCGTTTCTAATATCGATTTTCCAAAGCCGAATACAGCTTCAACATCTTGTCCGGGTAGGCTACCTAAAGAGCCAGTTACCTCTATACGCTCGACACTTTCTTCTTCAGTTTCTTGTGCCATTGCTTGTAGTGGTATTAAAGAGGCTAGTCCAATGGCAATAGCTTTGGCTAACGGATTTGATATAAAAGTTTTGTTTGTCATTTTTGTGTTTCCAGGGTAGTAACTTTGCTAGATGTTGTATTAGTCTCTATGGACTATTCAACACATTATTTTAGTTTTATACATTCGATTAATTTTAATGATTTTGATGATATTTAAATAACATCAATATTTTTTAGCACGAACGATGCCAAAACCTTGTCCAAGTGGTCCAGTAGCAATAATATTTATTAATCCATTGAAAAGACTAGCATTTTGTTAAATCGTAAAAAAATGAACGGTTGATTTATTGCACATGTTATTTTTTTCTAAAATGGTTATCGCACCAACTTAAAACAATTAGACTTATAATGCACCTTTACAGTGCTAATTTATTTAAAAATAGTAGTTAAATAAGGCCTTTTTTTTGAATTTTTTTGGCTAGAAGTTGATGTTTTACCATGAGTTGTCTGCTTAACACTGTGCTGTGCTCAGCATTTTCAATTAGCCATTTTCCTGCAACCATCAGTTTATCAACTTGATAAGCTCCGCAAGTTATCAGTCCGTCAAGTGGACTCCCCACTCCTGAAAAACGTAACTCGTCTAAACTAAAAAGAGCTAAATCTGCTTGCATACCAATGTCGAATTTTCCTATGCTGGGCCTTTGTAATACAGCAGCAGACCCCGATGTTGCATAACGTAGAACTCGTTCGGCTGTTATTACCTGTGCACCATAACGAAGACGCTGCTGCAACAAAGATTGTCGTACTTCTTGGATCATGTTTGAAGAATCATTAGACGCTGAACCATCAACCGCCAGACCTATATTACATCCAGCGTCTTCAAGTTCGACTGTTGGGCATATACCTGACGCCAACAACATGTTGGAACTGGGACAGTGAGCAATACCCACCTTAGCTCGTCCTAGGCGCTTTATCTCATCTTGGTTAAAGTGAATACCATGAGCAAGCCAAGTTTTGCCACCTAGCCAGTTACAATGTTCTAGATAATCTAAAGGTCGCATTTTATATTGGCGCATACAAAAATTGTTTTCATCCTCAGTTTCAGCTAAATGGGTATGCAACATGACATTATTTTGTTTGGCCAGCTGAGCCGTATCTTGCATTAATGATGTGGATACAGAAAAAGGTGAACAGGGTGCCAGTGCTATCTGAATAAAACTATCCTCACTATTGTCGTGGTATTTTGATATAAGTCTTTGACTGTCTTGTAATATTGTATCTTCAGACTGAATAACACTGTCCGGAGGTAAACCCCCATCACTTTCTCCTAAACTCATGGATCCTCTGGTTAATGTAGCGCGACAACCCAGAGAGTTAATCGCTTCAATCTGAATATCAATGGCTTGTTCGATACCTTTTGGAAAAACGTAGTGATGATCGGCTATACAGCTAGCCCCGGACATCATCAACTCTAAACCAGCTAATTGGGTGGCGGTATAAACCATGTCTTCATCAAGGTTTTTCCATATTTGATAAAGATATTTAAGCCAAGGAAATAAAGGCTTATTTAATGCTCCTGGGACGGCTCGGGTTAATGTCTGATAAAAATGATGGTGAGTATTAATCAGGCCCGGTGTCATCACTTTATTACTGCAATCGAGGTAACTATCGATAGGT
>CAZMDX010000156.1:0-1705 GCA_964564805.1 uncultured Pseudoalteromonas sp.
AGCATGTTGGGTATACAAGCAGAGACGCCTGCCATGCCAAACATTGCCGATATGGTAAGCTCAGTCAGTAGTTCGGTCGGCATCGATAAATCCCAAGCTGAAGGCAGCTTAGCTTCTGTTTTTAATTATGCTAAGGAAAACATCTCCGCTGAACAGTTCAGTGGTTTGAGTAACTCGCTACCTGGTCTTGATTCACTAATGGGTGCAGTGCCAGATATCAGCGAAATGACGTCTGAAGGTGGGTTAGCTGGATTGATGGATAAGGCAGCTAATTATAATGATTCCTTAAAAGCAGTAAACGAATTAAAAAAACAGTTTGAAGCATTGGGTTTAGAACCAGAAATGATTATGCAGGTTGTTAACAGCGCCAAAACATACTTAGACACAGATGAAGGTCAAAAAATCAAGCAACAACTGATGCAGGCCTTTAGCCAGTTATCGGTATAATAGCTACCTGCCTAGTATTAAAGTGGGCTGGTTATGTGTAACAAGCCCACTTTAAATACTAATTATTTGTTAATTAAAATTTTTCCAAAATAAGTTTCAAATAGGTTTCAAAAATCCAATGTTCGACCTACAGCTGATAATAATTGACCTATCATCTTGATGAAATATTCACTTAAACACAGTTAAAAAGCAGTTAAATTTCTTTTATGATTGAGCCGCCTCTTTAATTTTTAAATACGCTTCAACTTTTATTTGTATTTATTGTCCTAATATATATTTTTGGGTCATTAATAAAATCAGTAATGTGATTAGCCGATACTTAATTAAAGGTTTACCTGACAAAACATTAGCGAGATTACTGACCAACACTTTTATTGTGATATTGGTGATAATTATAGCCTCCATGATTGGGATCGAAACCATGTCATTTACTTGCAATTTTAGGTGCCGCAGGTTTTAACAATAAGGCTCACTTTACAGGGCAGATTATCTAACTTAGCTGACGCTGTGAAAATCTTAACACTCCATCTATTTTAATTAACAGACTATGTCAAAACTCTAAGTTTGGAAGGTAACGGGGTTGATATTGATATATTTATCATAATCTGAGTGTTCTGTGATAAACATGTAGTCAACGTTTCCAATGGGCTATTGGCTAACGGTAAGATCATTACACGGCCAGTGACGCACAAGTAATTGAAATATCAAGTGGTATTTCTTAATCAAATGATATTGAAAAAACATAAAGTGGTGATGGAAGTCCTGTAAAAAGGGGACGCAATAATATTGCAAGACACAAGTAATGTGTTAGCGATAGTTAACTTAGGCACCAATTCAATACACTTTTAAGGCAGAAGTTTGACTAAAGCTGATGATCAATAGGATTGACTTTTTTGACATTCCTTGAATACTTAAAGCCGTTATTGAAGATGCGGGCTTAACAGTCCCATTCTCTTGGCTGTCTATAAATACGAACAAAGATTATGCATAACCATAGGATGAGTACTTAAGGCAAAACGTTCAAAAACAGGCGTGATTTTTAGCTCTTACTTTACCGCCAAAAAAGGTAATTGATATTAATTCACAGTGAGATACACCGATTCAATTTCTAAATATGAGTCCACAAGGCAAACCACGTGAACCCATAAAAATCTACTTATCTCATCCCAAAATTCAGCTTGAATGGCATTAAAAATGCTTATTTATTGTGAAATATATCAATATTTCTGTGATTAATTATCATTTTTAGCCAGTCGTA
>CAZMDX010000157.1:0-6139 GCA_964564805.1 uncultured Pseudoalteromonas sp.
AGTCTGTGTTGACAAGGACCCAAGGCGAGGCATCTATTTTATGCATCAAGCTGCAGAGCAAGGACTTTCGGCTGGATTAGAGCAATTAGGTCGTTATTACTCTCAAGGGAAACTTGTTCAACAGGATAAAGAAAGAGGTGTGGTTTTTTTACGTGAAGCTTCTTTACTTGGACATCTAGAAGCGCAAATACAATTAGCAGAACTGTTTATTGAAGGATACGGCAGTCCTTATGATTACGAAGATGTGTATAACTGGTTATACAACGCGGTTACTGCGGATAAACCAACCCACCGAAGAATAACAAGCTGTATGCAAGGCTTAGAGAAGCTAATGCGGCCAAAAGCAATACGTAAAGCTAAAAGACGTTTAATACTTAATTAGTTCATGTCACGTATTCTACCAATGACAGTGGTTTAATCGTTTTAGTAAATGTTTAATGTGCCAGTAGCATGATATTTTATCGCAAACACATTATTTAACTATTGGGATGTAAGTCGGGTCAAAACTCTCAATTAAGATTATATTTGCCATTGCCTATTAAAATTTTTATGTGGCGTCCAAATATTACTATCCTATATTCATCAAAACAGGTCCTAAGTTTTTCAAAGACAACAATGTTATTGGCAAATTTATCTAGATGTTCAGGCCGCTCTTTTTATTATCCATTAACCTTCAAAATAAATAATTTCGTTTGTTTACACAGCATGTTTTTTCTACTCGACGTTTTTTAAAATAATCGTACAAATTCATTCATCCATTGTTGATTAAATACTCATTCGAAAATCGTCTCAAGGCGTGGTTCAAATAACAATTCCAAGCAATGGTTTTAATTTAGGAAAAAAGTATGGCCTTTATTAAAAACGTTTAAGTTTTTTTAGGAACTTTGTATGCTTCCTCGAGCTATTTTTTGAAGTCACTCATAGGACTGATTTCAAAAAAAATTGTTATTATAGAAAGAGTTGATTCAGAAATTAAAGCGTTCAGAAGATGAGAATAATGAGGGATTAAAGATATCTCGAATCAATGAAATAGGTGCGAATTAGTTGAACTATTGTAGTATCTGTTAAAAAGTCTTATTTGGTGCTGATCATTTAGTTATACTGGTAGATTATTCTTATTAGTTAGGAAATTTTTCGCCCTATGAGCGACGACCCTTTTTACCAACGCGAAAAAGAAAAATACGAAAAGCCTGTTGCTAGCCGTGAATACCTACTTGAACTTTTAGTGACAGCTAAAAAACCTTTATCTTTTTTGGAATTTTGTCAGTTACTTGATGCAAAAGATGAGGACAGTCGTATTGGTATCCAACGTCGACTTCGAGCAATGGAGCGTGAAGGACAGGTTGAGTTTAATCGAGACAAAAAGTACGCAAAACTCGAAACAGAGGACCTTATACAAGGTCGAGTAATAGGTCATCGAGATGGTTTTGGTTTTTTAAAACGCGATGACGGTGATAAAGACCTGTTCATCCATAACGCACAAATGTCCATGGTGCTACATGGCGATGTAGTGCTGGTAAAAGAAAGTGGTACAGATAATCGCGGCAGACGAGAAGCTAGAATTGCTAAAATTGTTGAACCTCGGACTGAGCCTATAGTCGGTCGTTATTTTTTTGAGGATAACGTGGGCGTAGTCATTCCTGATGACAGTCGTATTAATCACGAAATAATGATCCCTACAGAACAAACAAACGGAGCCCGCCAAGGGCATATTGTTGTGGTAGAAATTGTTCAGCGTCCCCGTAAGCGTGTCAATGCTATTGGTAAAATTATTGAGGTATTAGGTGAACATATGGCACCTGGTATGGAAATCGATATGGCGTTGCGCACTTTTGATATTCCGCACCATTGGCCAAAAGGCGTCGATAAGCAAGTTAAGGGTCTCAATGAACAAGTACCTGAAGAAGCCAAGCAAGGTCGTATTGATTTAAGACAATTACCTCTAGTCACTATAGATGGTGAAGATGCCCGTGATTTTGATGATGCCGTTTTTTGTGAACCATTAGATGGTGGTGGTTGGCAATTGTGGGTAGCCATAGCTGATGTAAGTTACTATGTTCGTCCAGGTACCGCACTTGATAGTGAAGCACAAAACCGAGGTAATTCAGTCTACTTCCCTGAACAAGTCATTCCAATGTTGCCTGAAGTCTTATCGAATGGATTATGTTCACTTAATCCTCAAGTTGACCGCTTATGTTTAGTTTGCGAGATGACTATCAGCACAACGGGAAAGCTGGGGGAGCACCAATTTTACGAAGCGGTGATGAATTCTAAAGCTAGGTTAACTTATACCAAAGTATGGGATCTCTTGAGAGAACAAGAGGGGCAAGGTCACCCTGAACTACATAAACGTTATGCTGAGCAAGTACCACACCTGAAAAATTTACATGATATGTACCGTGTTTTAAAGCGCACACGGAAGCAACGTGGCGCAATTGAATTTGAAACTCAAGAGAGTAAGTTCGTATTTAATGCTCAGCGTAAAATTGATAATATTATGCCGGTGACACGAAACGATGCGCACAAGCTAATTGAAGAATGTATGATTTTAGCTAACGTGTCTGCTGCGCAAACTTTAACTAAAAATAAAGCTGAAGCCTTGTTTCGTATCCACGACGAGCCCGATTCAGACCGCTTAGGCGCATTTTTGTCATACCTGGGCGAAGTAGGTATTACTCACAAAATTGGCAGTGATGTGTCGCCTCAAGATTTCACTGATGTGATTGAAAAAATTCAAGGTAGGCCTGATCAAGAACTGATCCAAACCATGTTATTACGTTCGATGAAACAAGCCGTATACGATCATGAAAACATTGGTCATTTCGGTTTGGCATTAGATGCTTACGCGCACTTTACCTCACCCATCCGTCGCTACCCTGACTTGGTGGTGCACCGTGCACTCAAAGGCATAATCGATAAACAACATCAGCGTAAAAGTAAAACAGGCGGAAAAGCCTACACCGCAGATGAAGTGGAAGTTTTAGGTGAACAGTGTTCTATGACTGAGCGTCGAGCAGACGATGCCACTAGAGACGTATCTGATTGGCTTAAATGTGAGTTTATGCTGGATCATGTTGGTGATGTTTTCGAGGGTGTCATTGCTTCTGTGACAAATTTTGGTTTTTTTGTACGCTTGACCGAATTTCACATTGATGGCTTGGTACATATTACGTCTTTAGAAAAAGATTATTTTCGTTATGACGAAGTTAAGCAGCATTTAATTGGCGAGAGTTTTGGTACGGTATATAGATTGGGCGATCCTGTTGAGGTTAAAATTGCTTCAGTCAACTTAGACGAGCGTAAAATTGATTTTTTATTGGATGGCGTTGAGGGTAAAAATATCAGAAAAACAGCAGGTAGAAAAACGTCGAGAGCAAAACCGTCCGGACAAAAATCTAAAGGACCTGCAGCAAAAAGCATATCCGACAAACCTATACCAGCTGGTAAGTCGACTAAAAAGCCGGCTACAAGAAAAGGTCGCACACCTTCCAAGTCGAAATCATCTCGAAGTAAACCAACCAGTACATCCAAAAAGGGGAAATAAAGTATATGGCTCAACAAGAATGGTTATATGGTATCCATGCACTTGAATC
The DNA here is from genome assembly GCA_964564805.1 of uncultured Pseudoalteromonas sp. GTDB lineage: Bacteria > Pseudomonadota > Gammaproteobacteria > Enterobacterales > Alteromonadaceae > Paraglaciecola. The sequence goes on from CAZMDX010000157.1 coordinate 3,594, forward strand.
AATTATCTTGCGTGAACCTGAGCGTTTAATTGAACTTTTTGTGTTGAAAGGCCGAGATGACAAAAGTGTTCATGACATTGTTAGTCAGGCTAGAAACTTAGGTACCTCAGTGCAATTTTGTCAACGAAAAACACTAGATGATAAAGTTGACGGAGGTCAACACCAAGGTGTTGTTGCTAAAGTTAAACCTGCTAAGCAGTATAATGAGAATGATTTAGCTGCCATTGTAGAGTCAAGTAAGTTGCCATTTTTACTTATTTTGGATGGTGTAACCGATCCCCACAATTTAGGTGCTTGTTTGCGAACAGCTGATGCAGCTGGGGTCGATGCGGTGGTAGTACCGAAGGATAAATCTGCTGCTTTGACACCAGTAGTTCGCAAGGTAGCGTCTGGCGCGGCGGATGTTATTCCTTTAGTGCAAGTTACCAACCTTGCTAGAACGTTACGAGACTTGCAAGATGCAGGGGTGTGGATAGTTGGCACTTCAGGAGAAGCAGAAAGTAATATTTACGATTGTCAATTCAACGGTCCGATGGCGCTTGTGATGGGTGCTGAAGGTAAAGGTATGCGCCGCCTAACGCGCGAGCACTGTGATGAGTTGATCAAATTACCTATGGCCGGCTCTGTCTCAAGCCTCAATGTCTCTGTTGCGACAGGCGTCTGTTTATATGAAATTGTCAGACAAAGGGGCTGAGAAAAAAATGGGGATGCTTTTAAAGTATTCCCTTTTCTTTTATAAATATACGAGTGCTACCTATTTGACTTAAAATACTTGGCTTGTCTTTTCTTGGTAAACACTTTTTTCATACAAGCACTTGAAGTCCCTCAGCCAGTCCCTCAGACATTTCGCTACTTCTACGCTTTACTGTTTCGAGTATTCAAAAGTATTTAATAAGGTAGCGAGTCTTAAAAACAAGTATGTGTGAAGACTTGTTTGTCCGATATTCTAGTAACATGTTAAAGGCCCTGTTTTTTGCAAAATAGACGTGTAAAGCGTTACCCAAAAACAAATCATTTTTGATGCGAGATATCTACTTCTCAACCAAGTAAGTTTGCATTTCTTTATAGGTAAATTAAGACAAAACAGATGATTAATATTTTGCTTAATGTCTAATATTGAGCATTATTTATAGAAAAAACTGATTGTTTCTTCGGAAAAACAGCTTGTTAGCTGATTTTTGCATGCGTTAACAACGTGTTATGAAAGAACGATTGATCTATTTACTTACAATCGTTATAAATAGTCATCGACACTACAATAAGTATCCAATATGTCACTAAAAACACCCCTAGAAATGTTTTACCAATGGGAAGAGACTCATCCTGAAACTGTCTATTTAAAACAACCTATTGATGGTGTAATCAAAGATTTTACATGGCGCGAAACGGGTCAACAAGCACGAAAAATTGCGGCGAGCTTACTGGCAATGGATTTACCTAAAGGTAGCCATATTGCTATCTTGTCAAAGAACTGCGCTGAGTGGTTTATTACCGATTTAGCAATTATGCTAGCAGGGCATGTGTCTGTACCTATATATTCCACTGCCGGTCAAAAGACAATTCAATATGTTTTGGACCATGCTAAGTGCCCAGTGATATTTGTTGGTAAGTTGGACAACACCGAAAAGCAAGTCGCTGCAATTAATGATGGGGTGATTAAACTCGCGTTTCCGTATCCCAACATTCCTGCTGACAAGCAGTGGAATGAATTATTAAAAACTTCTCCGCTTCTTGAGAAGCCCATACCAGCTTTAGATTCTGTTATGACGATCGTTTATACATCTGGCAGTACGGGAAACCCGAAAGGTGTAGTGCACAATTATGAATCTATTTGCTGGGCAGCATCGAATTCATTAAACGAACTAGGAGTGAATCAAAATGATCGAGTTCTCAGTTATCTGCCACTGGCACATATTACCGAAAGGGTATTAGTCGAAGTTTCAAGTTTTTATTCTGGTACTCGTATTAACTTTATTGAGTCTTTAGAAACATTTGCTCGCGATGTTAGGGCCACTCAACCAACTTTATTTATTTCTGTTCCACGTTTATGGACACGTTTTCAGATGGGCGTGTTAGCTAACATGCCACAGAAGAAACTCGATTTGTTGCTACGTATCCCAATACTGGGAAGCATAGTGAGCAAAAAAATACGTGTTAAATTAGGATTAGGAGAAGCAAGATTATGTGCCAGTGGTTCAGCACCCATTCCTGCTTCTACTTTGCAGTGGTTCAGAAAAATTGGTGTTAACATTTCCGAGGGGTGGGGTATGACGGAAAATAGCGCATATGGTACGTGCTGTATTCCTTTTAGGGCCGACAAAATAGGCTCTATAGGTCGTGCTTATAAAGGCGTGGATATACGTATAGCTGAAGAAGGTGAAATTCAGGTTAAGGGGCCTTGTAATATGAAAGAATATTACTTAGAGCCTGAAAAGACTGCTGAAGTGATGACACAAGACGGATACCTGAAAACAGGTGACAAAGGGTCTATAGACAGTGATGGTTATATTCAAATTACAGGGCGTTTAAAAGAAATATTTAAGACA
>CAZMDX010000158.1:0-5647 GCA_964564805.1 uncultured Pseudoalteromonas sp.
GACATTATGGAAGAAGAGCCAGATATGGCACTAGGTAATGGAGGATTAGGACGATTAGCTGCATGTTTTATAGACTCGCTTGCAACGCTCGATATGCCAGCTGTTGGTTATGGTTTACATTACGAGCATGGCTTATTTCGCCAAGAAATTAAAAACGGTGAACAAATAGAGCGGCCAGATAGCTGGCGTGATTATGGTAACCCATGGGAAATATGCCGTCCTGAGTCAATTCAAGAAATTCCTCTGTATGGTTATGTCGAAACCAAATATGGTGAGAGTGGTGAAATTAAAAAAGAGTGGCATCCTAGCTTGATTGTTAAAGGATTACCTTGGGATATCCCTGTAGTGGGTTATGGTGGAAAAACGGTGAATGTTCTGCGTTTATGGCAAAGTCAATCGTCTAGTCATTTTAATTGGGATGTATTTAATGCTGGTGGTTATGTGGATGCTCAGAAAGAAAACGTACAAGCGGAGACAATTTCTAAAGTTTTGTATCCAAATGATGAAACAGAAGCGGGAAAAGAGTTACGTTTAATTCAACAATATTTTTTTAGTGCCTGCTCACTAAAAGACATTATTCGTCGTTATAAAAGAGCTCATGGAGATAATTGGAATCGTTTTTCTAGCCAAGTGGTCATTCAATTAAACGACACCCATCCCGCCATTGCTATCCCTGAGTTGATGAGAATTTTATTAGATAGAGCTGAGTTAGATTGGGATAGCGCATGGAATATTTGTAATCAAACCTTTGCCTATACTAACCATACGTTGCTACCTGAAGCACTTGAAAAATGGCCAGCTCGTATGTTTGAAAAAATTCTGCCGAGGCACTTAGAGATTATTTACGAAATTAATCATCGCTTTATGAGTGAAGTTGAAAAAGTATGGCCAGGTGATAATGCGATCAAACAAAAGTTGTCGATTATCGAAGAAGGAAGCGAAAAGATGATACGTATGGGTAACTTGTCGGTAATTGGCTCTTTTGCCGTTAACGGTGTGGCTAAAATTCATACGTCTTTGGTGAAGAAAAACTTGTTCCCAGAATTTCATAAAATGTGGCCAAATAAGCTAACCAATGTCACCAACGGTATAACACCTCGTCGATGGTTGAAGGCATGTAATCCAAAATTATCTTCGTTAATTGATGAGAAAATTGGCAATGATTGGCCATTGCATCTAGAAAAGTTAGAGCAAATAAGTGAGTTTGCCGACAATATTCATTTTCAGAAACAATTTATGAGAATAAAGCACGAAAACAAAGAGGTACTTGCAAAAGAGGTATTGGCGTTAACGGGAATAGAAATTAACCCCGATGCCATCTTTGATGTGCAAATTAAACGTTTACATGAGTATAAACGCCAACATCTCAATCTTTTGCATATTATGGCGCTATATCGTCGTTTATTGGAAAATCCTAATTACAATATGCAGCCGAGGGTATTCATATTTAGTGCAAAAGCTGCACCTGGTTATAAATTAGCTAAAGATATTATTTATGCAATTAATCAAGTGGCCGAAAAAGTAAACAGTGACAAACGAGTAAACAGCAAAATTAAGGTGGTGTTTTTACCTAATTACCGTGTCAGCTTGGCTGAGAAAATAATTCCTGCTGCAGATATTTCTGAACAAATCTCCACCGCGGGCTTAGAAGCTTCAGGTACAGGTAATATGAAGTTATCTCTAAATGGTGCATTAACAGTTGGCACGTTGGACGGAGCGAATATTGAGATAGCGGAAGAAGTAGGTGATGAAAACATCTTCATTTTTGGTTTAAATGTAGACGAAGTGCGTGAACTTGATGCAGTGGGTTACAACCCATATGACTTGTATGACAACAATAAAGAAATCAAAGCGGTATTGGACTGGCTTGAAACTGATTATTTCACTCCAGGAAAACCAGGTGCATTAGCATCAATAAAACGTAGTTTGTTAGAAGGGGGAGACCCTTACAAAGTATTAGCTGATTTTGAGTCTTATTCAGACGCACAAAAAAAAGCGGATAAGGCTTACGCAGATAAATCTGGCTGGGCAAAAATGGCCATCCTTAATACTGCAAGGATGGGTAAGTTTACTTCGGACCGCTCGATTAAAGATTATGTGGAAAAAATTTGGCAATTACAGCCATGTACAGTAGAGTAATTTACGAGTGAAAATTAATCCCATGTTGTGGGTGTTGCACCTACAACATGGCAATTTATGATAAGTTCGTGTGCTAGTTACGGCACAAAACGGAGGCAGTAGGAACGCGTAGTGACATTCTTTCATCTAATAGAAGAGATTTTTTCACCAAAATTGAAAGTTAATTCAATGTGTTTTAACGGGACAGTATTTTTTAATGCGACATGAATCATTGATAACCATTCCAAACCGTTATGTTTTTTTGGGTGAAATAGAGCAGCTTTTGAACAAAGATGCTCAGCAATCTTTATTGTTGATTGATATCGTTCGCTTTTCTGATGTGAGTAGCAATTTTGGTTATGATTATGGAGATAAAGTACTTTTAGAAATTGCTAATCGGATTGCCTTTTTATTTTATGATTGTGCAAGGTTTGGTCGAATTGGCGGTGATGTTTTTGGTTTAATCTTGTCTGGAACGCATAACCAAAAGCAACTTTATGATTACTACAGTCACTTAGTTCAACATTTCAAAACCCCCATAAAGTGCGATGATCATGCTTTTATCGCTGACTTCAATGTAGGTGCAGCATCTAACCCTAAAAATAATTGTGATATTAATAAACTCTTTTCATTAGCTGAAACAGCTCTAAAGCAAGCAAAAGATAATAAATTTGATAATTTCCAATATGCGCAAAATTTAAACGTTGAAACCAATGGCCGAGCATTAGCTTTAAAGGCTGATTTAACGCGGGCTTTGAATCAAAATGAGTTAGAAATTTATCTTCAACCAAAAATTGAGTTAAATACGTTAGAGATTATAGGTGCAGAGTGTTTATTACGTTGGAATCATCCACTAGATGGTTTGATTTTTCCAGGAGCATTAATCGAAGCTGCTGAATCTTACAATATGATGAATGAACTAGGGTACTGGGTTCTAGAGCAAGCTTTCAAACAGGCCGCACATATTAATAGTGTGAACTTGCGATTGAAAATTTCAGTGAATATGTCGCCATCTCAATTATATGATTTGAACTTTGTAAACAACCTTAAAAAACTAGCACTAAAATACCAAGTAGAATTATCTCAGTTTGAATTAGAGTTAACAGAAGATGTTGCTCTGTCCAATTCAATTTTAGTAAAAAAACAGTTGACGCAAATTCGAGCACTTGGTGCAACTATAGCGATTGATGATTTTGGTAAAGGTTATTCTAACTTAGCGTATTTACGTGATATCGAAATTGACAGTATTAAAATTGATAAGTCGTTTATTATGGAGATAGACCAAAGCCCGGTTAACCGAGCAATAGTTGAAGCGAGTCAGTTGATCGCTAAGGCTGCAAATTGTGAATTGATCGCTGAGGGTATTGAAACTATCCAGCATCTTCATATTTTACGCGAAATTGGTGTTTTATCTGGACAAGGTTTTCTGTTCTCCAAAGCTATTCCCTTAGACGATTTTATATTACTAGCAAATAAAGATATAACTGTAGGCACATCTTTTGCGCATCAACACCAGAGCGGTTAATTTAAGGTGTAAAAATATATTCTCAGTTTAAACAGGAGAGTTAGTATTGTGATTAGCGTAACATTAGGACTTTAGAATCATTTGTGCGGTCAATACTCACTTATTATGCAAAATACATTCAAAAAATCAACTCAAGATACGATCCAATCATTGAAAAAACAGGGAGATTTTCTTTCTTTATCGCGCACTCAGCCTTCGCTTTTTGCTGCTTCTTTTCAGTTTTTTATCGGTGCACATACACAAGTTAATGTTCTTGCTGAGGGGATTATCAGTTTTGAGACTATTGCGAAGAGTGATAAAGATATTGTGCTTTCTTGCGGTGTACACGGAAACGAAACGGCTCCCATAGAAATCTGCGAAAACCTAGTCAAAAATATTTTGCTAGGTGAAATAATTGTCAAACAACGGGTATTATTTTTATTTGGAAATTTACCCGCTATGGATATTGCCGAACGATTTATTGAAGAAAATATGAACCGTTTGTTTAGCGGTGAGCACCAAAATTTAGCTGTTGGGCAACAGATGAATGATGAAAGACGCAGAGCGAAACAATTAGAAGACGTAGTTAAAAATTTTTATCTAGGTATAGAGAGTAAACAAGTTAGAAGTCGTTTTCATTATGACTTACATACTGCTATTCGAGCATCTAAAAATGATAAATTTGCGGTCTATCCATTTCAAAATGGAAAACCCTGGGATAAATATCAATTACAAATATTGTTAGCCTGTGGAGTGAACACCATCTTACTATCTGGCAGCCCAACAACTACTTTTAGTTATTATTCAGTTAACGAATGTAAGGCTCATGCATTCACAGTTGAGTTGGGTAAGGTGATGCCATTTGGGCAAAATGACATGAATAATTTTAGCAACGTGGTTGACACTCTTACTCAGTTAATTTGTGCTAAAGAGTTAAGACTAAAAAACTTCACAAACGCAGATTTTTTAATCTACGAAGTGAATCAAGTAATCAATAAGCAGCAAGATGATTTTGTTCTCAATTTTGCAGCAGATGCACCTAATTTTAGTGATTTCCCAAAGAATCATCTATTAGCTTCTGAAACTGGAAACGAATACCTCGCACAATTTGAAGGTGAAGCTGTTGTATTCCCCAATGCTGATGTTGAAATTGGACAGCGGGCGATGTTAACTGTGATACCAACAAATATTTAGGACATTTTATGACTTGTTTTGTTTTACATCCTCAATTAAAAAAAGATAGCGAATTAGTCACTGAGTTGATGTTGTGTTCGGTGCGGCTAATTAATGATGTCAATTATCCCTGGCTAATTTTAGTGCCTCAAGTAGATAACATCAGTGATGTGATTGACTTAAGCGATGCTCAGCAGCAAATGTTATGGCAAGAATCTGCATTGGTTAGCCGGGCACTTAAACATTTGTTTACACCTGATAAGTTGAATGTCGCAGCGCTTGGGAATATGGTACCTCAATTACATTTACACCATATTGTGCGTTATAAAAATGATGTAAGTTGGCCTAAACCTATTTGGGGGCAAGTCCCGTCTAAGGCTTATTCAGACGAACAACTGAGTAAACAAATTAAATTAATTAAGACTGAAATCAAGACAAGGAGTGAAAAATGATAGTAACAACAACTCATCAGCTAGAAGGTAAAAAAATCGAACAGTATTTAGGTATCGTTGTGGGTGAAGCCGTTATGGGTGCAAATATATTTAAAGATATTTTTGCTTCTATACGCGACATTGTTGGTGGACGTTCAGGAGCTTACGAAGACGAACTTACGAAAGCGCGAAAAATTGGTTTTCAGGAGCTAGAACAAGAAGCCCTATCAATCGGTGCCAATGCCATTGTTGGTGTGGATATTGATTATGAAGTGGTAGGTAAAGGTGGATCTATGCTGATGGTAAGTATTAGTGGAACTGCTATCAGGTACGTTGATAAGTAGTAGTTTTAGCTATCCTAAACCGTTAACAAATGCTGTAGAAAAAACTAGTGATAGTTTTGGGCGATATCAATATCCAC
>CAZMDX010000159.1:0-24534 GCA_964564805.1 uncultured Pseudoalteromonas sp.
CAAAAAACCCTTAAACTTGCGCCCCTTTTTAGAGCACGGTCGATTTTTGCACAATTAAATATGAAGGATAATCATTCTACATTATGCAGATTGGTCCATATGCATTAGAAAACAATTTGATACTGGCTCCTATGGCGGGAGTGACAGACAGGCCATTCAGACAGTTATGTAAACGTCTTGGGGCAGGTTTGGTGGTATCAGAGATGCTCTCGTCCAATCCTAGGGTTTGGAATTCGGATAAATCCAAGCAACGGATGGATCATGAGGGTGAAGTGGGTGTGCGTTCAGTGCAAATTGCAGGATCGGATCCTGAATTAATGGCACAAGCGGCACAATTTAATGTGAGTAATGGCGCACAAATTGTTGACATCAATATGGGTTGTCCGGCTAAAAAAGTAAATAAGAAGTTAGCAGGCTCGGCATTACTGCAAGACCCACCTCTGGTTGAGAAAATCATCCAAGCGGTAGTTAAATCAGTAGATGTACCTGTTACTTTAAAAATACGTACAGGTTGGGATGTTGAAAATCGCAATGGGCTATTGATAGCTAAAATTGCTCAGGACAACGGCATTCAATCATTGGCGGTGCATGGTCGCACCAAAGCCTGTATGTACAAGGGAGATGCAGAATACGACACCATTAAAGCTATTAAACAAGCCGTGTCGATACCTGTTGTTGCCAACGGTGATATTACAAGTGCGCAAAAAGCCAAACACGTTTTGGAATACACCGGTGCAGATGCGCTGATGATCGGTCGAGGGGCTCAAGGACATCCTTGGATTTTCCGCGAGATCTTGCACTATCTGCAAACTGGTCAAATACTAGCTGCGCCAAGCATTGATGAAGTGAGCAGTGTTTTGCTTGAACACGTCGCCAATGTCCATCAGTTTTACGGTGGTTTAAAAGGTTGCAGGATTGCCCGCAAACATGTGGGTTGGTATTTGGCCGAACACGACCAGCAAAAGCTGTTCCGTGCAAAGTTCAACGACATTGAAGATGCAGGACAGCAACTTGATGAGTTAACTATGTACTTTAATAAATTGGCAGGCGAACCAGCACGTTCATTTGTGTCTGAGCTAGTTTCACCTGCTGCTTAATATGACTAACTTAAAAAGAGCAAGATTGTATATGTTCGAACAAAATGTAACTTCTCCATTTACCACTACGGTAACGACGCCTTCGCAAACTCAGGCTCAAAAGCCCCTTCGCGATTCTGTTAAACAAGCGGTAAACAAGTATTTAAAACAACTTGATAACACCAACATCGAAAACTTATACGAACTAGTCATGGCCGAAGTGGAAGCGCCAATGTTAGAAGAAATAATGACTTTTACACGTGGCAACCAAACTAAAGCGTCGACCATGCTAGGTATCAACCGTGGTACCTTGCGTAAGAAATTAAAACAATACGGTATGAATTAAAGTCTTCACTTAAAATAAAGAGCACCTTAATGGTGCTCTTTTTGTTTGTGTTGACCATGACCAAATAGTCAACAAAAAATCATACGAATTAAATTGCCAAAATCTTAGCCACTAAAAGTGGAACAAACATGGAAACAACATGCAACAAGACTCACCAGCAACACCTATTCGTCGCGCACTATTAAGCGTATCTGATAAATCCGGCCTACTTGAGTTTGCCCAATTCTTGGCTAGCCAAAATGTAGAACTATTGTCTACCGGTGGCACCGCAAAATTACTTAGAGACAATGGTCTAACCGTTATTGAAGCATCAGATTACACCGGCCATCCTGAAATTATGGACGGTCGAGTTAAAACCTTACATCCAAAAATCCATGGCGGCATTCTAGCTCGCCGCGGACAAGACGAAAAAGTCATGGCTGATAACAATATTTTACCTATCGATTTAGTGGTAGTAAATTTGTATCCATTTGCAGCCACTGTTGCCAATGACGATTGCAGCCTAGAAGACGCAATTGAAAACATTGATATCGGGGGTCCCACCATGGTTAGAGCCGCCGCTAAAAATCATAACGATGTGACTATTGTTGTTAATGCCAAAGATTACGTGCGCGTTACAACAGAAATGCAAGCTAACAGCAATGCAGTCACCAAAGCGACTCGTTTTGACTTAGCTATAGCTGCATTTGAACACACGGCCGAATACGATGGCATGATTGCCAACTACTTCGGTGCCATGATTGAGTCAAGTGAGTGCGAAACAGACTGTGGTCATCATCACAGCGAATTTCCGCGTACTTTCAATATGCAATTCACCAAAAAACAAGATCTGCGTTATGGCGAAAATAGTCATCAGAGTGCCGCGTTTTATGTTGAAAATGATATTCAAGAAGCATCGGTTGCCACTGCAACTCAGTTGCAAGGTAAAGAATTATCTTTTAACAATATTGCTGACACTGATGCAGCATTAGAATGTGTCAAAGAATTTGATGGCCCCGCTTGCGTGATTGTTAAACATGCGAATCCTTGTGGCGTCGCTCTGGGCGACGATATTTTAAGCGCTTATAATCGCGCATTTAAAACTGACCCAACCTCTGCTTTTGGTGGCATCATTGCCTTCAACCGTGAATTAGATGCAGCCACAGCGCAAGCTATTGTTGACCGCCAATTTGTTGAAGTCATTATTGCACCATCTGTCAGTGATGCTGCAATAGAAGTGGTTTCTGCTAAGAAAAATGTTCGCTTGTTAGCTTGTGGTGATTGGCAAGGTCAACTTACCGAAGGCCACGATTTTAAACGTGTAAATGGCGGTTTGTTAGTCCAAGACCGAGATTTTGGTATGGTCGAAGAAGATGAATTACAAGTGGTTACTAAAGTAAAACCGACTGAAAAACAGTTAAAAGATTTGATGTTCACTTGGAAAGTAGCCAAATACGTTAAATCAAATGCCATTGTATATTGCAACGACAGTATGACAATTGGCGTAGGCGCAGGACAAATGAGCCGTATTTATTCGGCCAAAGTGGCTGGCATTAAAGCGGCTGATGAAGGTTTACAAGTTGAAGGCTCGGTAATGGCATCTGATGCGTTCTTTCCGTTCCGTGATGGCATTGACGCCGCAGCTGCTGTCGGTATCAGCGCCATTATCCAACCCGGCGGCTCAATGCGCGACCAAGAAGTCATCGACGCTGCAGATGAACATGGTATCGCCATGGTCTTCACGGGTATGCGTCATTTTAAACACTAACAGTTTGGATCAAAAGACACAGTCAACGTCAAAAATATTGACTGTGTTTTTTGTTAACTCTGAGGTCCAATGTCGATACAATCTGACTCAATCATTTTCGCATTCTTTTGCACACTATTAATCTGAGAGTATTATGTTTAAAAAAGTCTTAAAAGCTGCTGTTGCCTTATCTTTACTTTGCTCACCCAATGTCTTTGCTGACGATATTAATGATGCGGTTAATAACGTAAACCGATCTATTAAAGAACGTTCTCGGGATGAATATCGCCACCCTCAACAAACGTTACGTTTCTTTGATGTTCAACCTAATATGACTGTCGCTGAAATATCACCGGGTGGTGGCTGGTATAGCAATATTCTTGCGCCTCTATTAAGCGATAAGGGGCAGTTTTATGCAGCGCATTTTTATATAGAGGAAGGTGGTAACGCCTACTATAAAAAATCTCTTGATGGTTTCATGCAAAAAATTAGTCAAAATGAAAATTACAAAAATACTAAAGTAACCGCATTTCATCCTACTAAAGCTATGGATTTTGCTCCCGCGAACTCACTAGACACAGTACTGACTTTTCGCAATGTGCATAATTGGTATATGCAAGCTGGACAAGAAGGTGTTGATAGCGCATTTTCAAGTTTTTTTAATGCCCTCAAAAAAGGTGGTGTGTTGGGTGTGGTTGAACACAAACTTCCAGAAAACTTGGCTAACGAAGCACAAAGAACTTCAGGTTATATGAAACAATCCTTTGTAGTTGCTGCTGCTGAAAAAGCAGGGTTTACGTTACTTGCACAAAGTGATGTCAATCTTAACTTACTCGACACCACTGACCATGAAAAAGGCGTATGGACTTTGCCTCCTGGATTACGTCTAGGCGAAAAAGACAGAGCAAAATATCTAACTATCGGCGAGAGTTCTCGTATGACGCTAAAATTTGTTAAGCCCTAAAAAGATTAAAGAAAAGCAGATCCTATGAATATATTAATTATTGGCGGCGGTGGTCGCGAACATGCGCTAGCTTGGAAAGCATCACAGTCAGCAAAGGTATCACAAGTGTTTTTGGCACCGGGTAACGCAGGAACAGCGCTCGAAAATAAAGTCACTAACGTTGATGTGGGTGCAGAAGACGTTCATGCTTTGGTGACCTTTGCGGAACAAAACAAAATAGACTTGACTATCGTGGGTCCAGAAGTACCTCTCGTATTAGGTGTAGTGGATGCGTTTCAAACCAGAGGGCTAAAAATCTTTGGTCCTTCTCAAGCTGCAGCCCAACTTGAGGGTTCAAAAGCCTTTACCAAAGACTTTTTAGAACGTCACAATATTCCTACTGCTGAATACCAAAACTTTACAGAAATAGAACCTGCACTTGCTTACGTGCAAAAAAAGGGTGCGCCTATCGTAGTTAAGGCAGATGGTTTGGCTGCAGGTAAAGGTGTGATTGTCGCCATGACATTAATTGAAGCAGAAGACGCCATTCGTGACATGTTAGCGGGCAACGCTTTTGGTGAAGCCGGAAGTCGCGTAGTTATCGAAGAGTTTTTGGATGGTGAAGAAGCTAGCTTTATTGTAATGGTTGATGGCAAAAACGTTTTGCCTTTTGCTACCAGCCAAGATCACAAACGTGTTGGAAACGGCGATACTGGCCCAAATACTGGTGGTATGGGTGCTTATTCACCGGCACCAGTGGTCACATCAGATATTCACCAACGTGTGATGCATGAAGTGATTTATCCCACAGTGAAAGGCATGGCTGATGAAGGCAATACCTATATAGGATTTTTGTATGCGGGTTTGATGATCATGGCAGATGGTACACCTAAGGTGATTGAATACAACTGCCGCTTTGGCGACCCGGAAACCCAACCTATCATGATGCGTTTGCAGTCTGATTTAATCGAATTAATTGAAGCCGCCCTAGAAGGCAAGCTTGATCAAATTCAAGCACAGTTCGATACCAGAGCTGCTGTTGGTGTAGTCTTAGCTGCAGGTGGTTATCCAGGTAGTTACACCAAAGGTGACCAGATTAATGGTTTAGAATGTGGAAATGCCAGTAGCAAAATTTTCCATGCAGGTACTAAAATTATTGATGGTAATGTGACAACTAACGGTGGTCGAGTTCTGTGTGCTACCGCGTTAGGTAGTAGTGTTACTGAAGCCCAACAGAACGCTTATAAGCTGGCTAAAACGATCAGCTGCAATGGTATGTTCTATCGTGATGATATCGCCTATCGCGCTATCGCTCGAGAACAAAATAGTTAGCTGTTATCTAATCATTTTAGTAAAAAGCGCCAAGGCGCTTTTTACTAAAAAATCAACACCACAGGTTTTATTAGTAACAAAGCAACATTTATTCTTTGTACCCTTTTTTTTATTTTTATGAGTGCCAACCACATTTATACTTGATATTTTTTTATTGAAATTTTAATTAAAGAACGTTTATTCCTGTATTTCACAATAACCATCCCATAAGGAAAACTGATATTAATAGACTTATTTAAACGTTATTTTTTAAGCAAATAATAAAAAAGATAAGGTTAAGTCTTATGCAAAATCAAGTCGTACACTGTGGTCTGGGCCTATCATATTCAGCACATTAACAACAAATGGCTTCTTAACTGTTAATTTGATAACTACTTAAGGCGCAGCAATACTTGTCAACTCCTTACAAAAAATCATCGATAATTTCCAAGGTTCTATAAAGAGCTAACGATATAGAGATTTTTAACAACTTGATTAAATACCAAACCATTAATCCAATTAATTGGGATTCAAAAAACGATTTTTACATAAAAGCTGCTGCTGGCGAAGTTTAATAACCTACTTTGTTTTTATGTAAAAAACCAAGTAGGTGAATCTCACCTTAGACTTCATCTTTGACTTAACCCTAGCGATATAAAGTCACTTATTTTTTAACATCAAAATCTGCTTATCAGTTCCACACTTATTTACCGTTGATATGCTACTTAGTGTCTTTACATGAAGCCTTAAAAACTAATCGTCAGGAAGACAATAATGACCAGCACTTTGAGCATTTGGTGAAGCTGATCTTTGGTTAGGGAGTATTTATTAATCTTACAGAATAAGAGAAGGATGGCTTTTAATGGATAGCTAAATTTGAAAACAACTGCACATCAGATTAAATTGATGTGCAGTTTTAATTATGCTGAATTAGACATGATTAATTGAGATTTTTGGCTACATCGACAATTAAACTATTTAGGCGTTCAGCATTTTTTCCTATATCACTCATACCAACGCGGGATTTACTACGAGCATCGAGCATAGTCATCTGTTCAGCGCTTTGTATACGAATAACCACATCATCAACAAAGCCAAACCAAGTAGTTGTATCATAAGCTTCAATCAAGCCGAGTGTTTTGTCAGAAGTGACAACTTCTAATCCCATATTCTTTACTGCCGCTAGAGCTGCATCAAAAACCTGTTCTGTTGTTTGCGAATACTTTTGTGTTTTTAGTTCAGGATAAGCCGAACGTTGTTGGCTAGCTATTTCTTCACCTTGATATTCAGCAGGATTAGGGGCATCGGCTCGGAGCGCTAAAATTGCCAGAAACTTTGGCGGGTTGACTAGATCAGTCGTGATATCGTGAATAGGAGGTACTGACTTAGCTTTGTTCATCATGCTCAATGGCATGAAAATCGCAACAGCAGCACATAAAACTGCAACACCCGTGATGGGCCAAGAGATAGTTTTGCGCATAAAAATCACTTGTATAAGTGCTAGAACAATAGCAACTGCACCCACTATTAATGCAATTCGCATAGCTAAAAACGCATTCATCAAACCAAGTATCTCTGCTTGATACAAGGGACCAGAAACCAGCAACAATAATAAAGCTAAAATACCTGCAATTAAGGTAATAATTTTCATAAATATAATGTCCTTTAGATACGCGACCTGTAATGTATTAATGCAATGATTATAAAGAACTTAGTATATATTTCTAATTGATTCACTTAAAGGGCTACTATCACTCATTATGAATAACGATACGTACATTAGAATAGGATTTTTCGTTACCGTACTTGCCGTAATGATACTTTGGGAAAGCCTAAGGCCTAATCGTAAGTCGCCTATCTATGCGCATAATCGCTGGTTTAGTCATTTTTTCTTAGTCATATTTGGAGTTGTGGTAGCTAGATTAATGATACCAACAGGCTTAGCCGCTGTTGCTATCTATGCTCAAAATAATAACCTCGGAATGTGGAATCAGATTTCAATAACCCTTTGGTTAACTGTTCCTATTTCGTTATTGTTACTTGATTGTTTAATTTATTGGCAACATCGATTTTTTCATCATATTCCTATGTTTTGGCGCATTCACAGGGTTCATCATGCTGATCCACATCTTGACACCTCAACCGGATTACGTTTTCATCCACTAGAAATAGCCCTAAGTTTAGTTGTGAAAATTATTGCCATACTGTTGTTAGGTACTCCAGTACTAGCAATTCTGGTTTTTGAAATATTGCTTAGTACCGCCTCTATTTTTACTCATAGCAATATCAAACTCCCAGTTAAACTCGATAAACTATTAAGAATGTTAATAGTCACCCAAGCGATGCATCGTATACATCACAGCCAAGCAATCAGTGAAACAAACAGTAATTTTAGTTTTAATCTGTCGATTTGGGACAAGTTGTTTAATAGTTATACCGAAGATGCTAAAAACGGTGATGACCCTATTAAATTAGGCTTAGAAGAGTATTCAAGTCCTCAAACCAATACCAACTTGAAAGCTTTATTACTTATGCCTTTTAAAAAGAAACCAGACTAACTTTAAGATTTTTAGCTTCAACGTTGATTTTTATTTCAGCATAATTAGACATGTAAAATTTTATTTGATCACGAAAAAATGACAGGGATCCTGATCTGATAAACTCAATTTTAATGCATTATCTCTACTTTAATTAACCTTTTTAGCAAGCCACCCATAATAATTTGACTACCAGTTAATACAAACTAGACTTTGATCAGCAAGTAAATCAAAGGATTGATGTCATGCCCCAGCCTCGTAGTAGTCAAATTAGTTTATTGGATACCCCTTATTATCATTGTATTTCCCGCTGTGTACGGCGTTCCTTTTTATGTGGGTTCGATAAATATTCAGGTCAAAGTTATGAACACCGCACAGGATGGATCGAACAGCGACTGTTGTTTTTATCTTCAGTATTTTCCATCGATATTTGCGCTTATGCTGTGATGAGTAATCATGTACATGTGGTGTTACACGTGGACATGAAACAAACGCAAGTTTGGTCAGACTATGATGTAGTTCAGCGTTGGCACCGCTTACATAAAGGCACATTGCTCACTCAGATGTTTATAAGGGGTAACACAATGAGTCAAGGTGAACGACTGACTTTAGGTGACACCATATCTGAGTACCGCAGACGCTTACATGACATTAGTTGGCTGATGCGCAACTTGAATGAAAACATAGCCCGAGCCGCCAACAAAGAAGATGACTGCACCGGCAGGTTCTGGGAAGGTCGTTTTAAATCACAAGCTTTATTAGATGAAAGAGCTGTTATTTCGTGCATGGCTTATGTAGACCTAAATCCTATCCGCGCCAAGATAACAGATACACTAGAAACTTCAGAGCACACTAGTATTAGAAAACGTTTAGTGTCAATAAAACACCCCGCAATCAAAAATTCATTGATGCCCTTTGTGGGTGATTATAAAGAGGATATGCCTAAAGGTATCGCCTTTGCACTCAAGGACTATTGTGAGTTAGTCGACATCACAGCAAGTATCATCAGAGATGATAAAACGAAGAACATTAAGTATCCTACTCAACCTATCTTAAAACGATTAGGCTTATCAGATGAACAATGGCTCACCCTTACGACAGAGTTTGAAAAACACTTTTGTTACGCAGCAGGGGCAGAAATGATGATGAATAAGTTTAAGAAACACACAGGTCATCAACGTATTCGAGGCATGGGCAAAGCAAAAACACTCCTTCGCTGTGCATAATTTCTAAAAAGACCAATAAAGATAGCTAAGTAATGACATAGCTGCATAACTGCGCCCAAAAATGAACGTTCACTCGTCTTTCTTTTCAATTGTATAAAATAACTAAACACCTTATACCCACCTGATACAAATCGGCTATTTATTGACGATGCGCTTCGTTGTGTTCGGCAAGATTTAGTATGGGTGGCTTGTTTAATATTTTTGGTAAACATTTTTTATAGATTATTTTAAGATTTACCGGTCGTTTTAACTTCACCATGTATACCTAAGTAAGTCCATGTCACGGCACAGGTCTTAAATAATTATTCTATTTTAGTCCTGAATGTCTATTTTTCTTAATATGTTTCTTTCATTACAAGTCACCATACTTTTTTTCCCTAAGTACTCATTGTAAAACCTTTTATGCGTAGTCTCTGAAAATGTATCTTGTCTTTCCGTGTATTGAATAATCCAGTTAATAAGCATTTCTAAATTAGCATCCTGTGCCTCTTTAGAACTATATTTGTGCGGTTCCCATGAACGACTTTTTGCATTAGAAATGCATGCTTCGACAGATAAATTCATAAATATTACTTCATTTGAATATGGTGCAGCCAATTCAAGTAAATCTATATAACATCCCTCTATAATCCAGTTAGAATTTGAATCAATAAATTTAGTGATTTCCAGAGCAGACTCGCTTAATGGTTTTCTTTCTGGAGGTGTCGATGGTTCCCACGCAAGGCTATCAAGATCTAAGTGTGTAAAATCATGAGCCTTAGATAAATCTTTAGCAAGAGTAGTCTTTCCTGAACTAGAATTACCCAATATTAAAATATTATTCAAAATTCAATCCCTAGTGGCACATTGGTTGTGTTTTACTAACGTTTGCACGGAAAATTATTGATGAATAAACCATCAAATAATTGATATACAAACAATAAACGTTATACATACTTTATTAAACAGGCATTATGAAAAACGATTTAGGCTATATAAGCTGACTTTCATTTTATGGTCATGGAAAATAAGAGCTGGGTTTAGCTCGATTTTATTAGTGCGTATAGGTATCAAATTCAACACTAATTCGAAATCCGTTTGATCGTCTTTAGCATTTCACAATAAAGCTCCCGTTGATGTTCAGTGAGCTGAGCTAAGATGAGCCAACATTAACCAATTAGTTGCGGTGTGTCAGTGAGTATAATGTTAGAAAAAATTTCAATAAATCTTAAGTGGTACAGATTACTTGCACAACATCTGATTTCTGGTGGCGCACTCTTAATTTTGAGTAAACGACTTGATGCGTATAACATCGTCAAATTATGGGGCACTCACAAACCAAACATCCAATTTCCTTGCGTTACACCCAGAATCGTATGTGATTAGTAATTTTTTAATACCAACTTCTGATACTCGTTAGAGACAACTTTTAACTTTTTACACAACACCATATGGACGGGTTACCGGTTTCCGCTCGTCAATGGTCTTGATATTACTTTGACTGGTACCTCACATATCAGTGCTAATCTAACCTTCAATATGCTCTGAACTTATAACCTTTGTACTAATAAATACCTTTGTTGAACCACCTGCACATACCAATTAAACTAACCTGTGAACTTTTTAGAGGTGATTTTAATCACTTTTAAGTCGCAATAATTCCCAACGGATGAGAATAACTTCCTCGATTGAGTCTGCATATTTTCAATATCAATTTGAGTTATCGTTTCCTAATAGCCTAATTTGATAACTAAAAGTACCAGTTCAACATCCGCACCACCTGACATACAAAAATAACCAGCGAGAGTATATGTTTTCATTTTAATCTCGTTTAGTTAAGTTTTGATCGTGATACTAGTATTATGTTCAACCTAATCTTCTTAATGTTTGATAACCCGTCACAGTCCTCACTCCAGCAGTTATAAAACATGCTGCAGTATAAATTAATGCGATAGGTACGAAATGTTGTGGAAATAAACAAAACAAACACAGTACCACTATGGTTTCGAAGCCTTCGGCTAAGCCTCCCATGTAATGCATGCTTTTATTGGGATATTGCGGATTATCGATATTGTGTTTACTAGCCATAATTGCAAAGGCTAAAAAACAACTACCGGTGGCAGTAAAAGACAGCATTAATAAGCTGCCTGCAACCGCATTTTGTTCTGGATGACTAGCGATAAACGCAAAAACTATGGCTGAATAAAATATAAAGTCCATGCAGATATCTAAAAAACCTCCTGCATCCGTGGTACCAGTTTGTCGAGCAACCGCTCCATCTAAACCGTCGCCCAATCTGTTAAGCAGAACCAGCGTTAAGGCTAAAGTAAATTGTTCATTAATGATGGCAGGCACGGCCAATATCCCTAAAACAAAACCAAAGATAGTGATTTGGTCTGGCGTGATGCCAAGACGAATCAATGGTTTGGCTACGAGTGCTAATGGTGGCCTGATTATTTTATTTAATAAGGGGTCAATCATCGATTATTCCTAATTCTTTTTATGATAATAATCAGCCAAACATAACTGCTTGGCTGATGCAGGAATGTCCTCTACATCATGTGACACCATTACACTGGGGATGTTTTGTTCGGCCAGCTGTTGAAATGCCCAGTCCCCCATTTGTTCTCGAGTACTGGGATCAAGTGCGGCAAAAGGCTCGTCAAGCAGCATCACTTGAGGTTGATTAGCCAAGGCTCTTATCAACCCCACCCGTGATCGTTCGCCACCACTGAGATTCTGTGGATAACGGATGGCAAGATGCTCTAGGTTGATTTGTTCGAGCATATTAAATGCTTCTAAACGTCGCTGTTTATTTGAAAAAAACGTTGAACTTTTAGGCAATGCAAAACAGATATTGTCCTGTACGTTTAAGTGAGGAAAGAGGTAAACGTCCTGCATCAATAGACCCACACGTCTTTTTTCAATAGCCAAATCTGTGATATTAGTACCCGATAGCATAATCTGTCCGCTAATATTCACATGTGTAGGGATATTACCTAACAGCCAGTGCAGTAAGGTCGATTTTCCAATACCGCTGGGACCAGTGAGCACCTGTAATTCACCTTTATCCACATGTATATCTGGCAAGGTGATGCACCATTTTTTAGATTCGATTTGGCAATCAATAATGTCTAACACTGTCCTCTCCCGCTGCGTCCTTTTCCATATCACTGCCACCCATACTTCCTCGAAATCTTCGGGCCAATAACGCCATCAAAAAAAATGCCGTAAAAGGTAAAATAGATTGTAGTAACACATACAAAGCAATCAGGTCTTGCTGGCTACCCGAAGCAATAGCGACGGCTTCGGTTGTAATGGTCGTCACTCGCCCTGCTCCTATCATCAAGGTAGGAATGTATTGGGCGATACTAACTGAAAATGCTATCGCAAAAGCGATAAAAATGACGGGTAATAACAACCTAAATCGAACATACCACCAGCTTTGCCATGATGAATAACCAAAACTTGCAGCCAACAATCCATAACGTGGCTCGACACTCTGAAACGGGCCTTTTAAAACTAAATATGCATAAGAAAACGTAAAAGGTAAGTGCGATAAAATAATCCAGCCACTATGATACCCTCCTTGAGACCAAATATGCAGTATCTGCCAACCTAATACCATACTAAGCTGAGGTAAAATGATGGCTAGCAACCAATAATAGTCAGGCCAATATCTACCCTTTTTACGCTGTAATTCTAATGCCAATAAAGCTAACACAACGCCAAATACGCCCGCAAATACTCCAATCAACAATGAATTTTGTAATGGTAAGGCAAAAAACAGCCATTCATCTTGCCATAACCGAATACTTGACTGAGTCATGGCAAAACTATCACGATGTAAGTTAAAGCCAAGTGACCACAAAACAAATATCACTACTATTGATGCGGTCAGCACACCCGTCAAAGGTAACCAAGCTTTAAATATAGGATTAATGATACCAATATAAAAACGACTACCTTGTGTTGCCATCGCCTTAAGAGCAATATGCGCAATCTTTTCATGGACGTATAAAATGAGTACCGACACAGCTAAAAGTATCAGTAATAAAGCATTAGCCCAAAAGGCTAACGCCTGATCGCCAACCGCAAAATTGGTTTGCCAACGATACACAGATACCGCGAACAGCTCAGGAATATTAGGTCCCACTAACAAACTGACATCTACCACTGATAGTGTATAAGCCGTGGCTGCTAGTAAGGCTAATCGGGCTTGTTTAAGTAGTGCAGGGAAGACTAAAAACCACCAGCAACGATAATTTTGGTAACCTAACACTTTACCCTGTAACAGCCAATATTTGATAGGTAACTGGCGACCAATCGCACTGAAAATTAATAGGAAAAAAGGTACTTCTTTTATAACAATGGCAATAATCAGGGTAGATAATCCTTTGCGTGGTAACCCTGAATCAACAAAAAACAAACTTCCATCGCTAAATAAAAATACTAGACCTAAAGCGATTGCAAGATGAGGTAAAGATAAAAGCGGTGCAAGGTATTTTTCAAAAGACTGTAAACGTCGACTCAAGTGGAACTGGCTATAAACCATAAACGCAATATACAACGATATTAAAGTACTAAATATTGCGCTGAATAAGGTCATAAATACTGAGGCAGACAAACCTTGATACTCTAAAAAAGACCCCAAATCAGAAAGTGTAATTTGCTCATGTGGCCACAAACCAATAACAATACCTAAGACAGGCAACAATGAAATCAAGGACACCAACAACCATCCGCTAACGAGTCCTATCCGCCGTATCGTTGCTGCCATACATCCTCAATAAGCACATGCCATGAGCTGTGAAGTTCGGGATGAGCAGGTATCGTCGCATTTTCATCAAACAAAGAGTTGATCACCGAAGGGTCCCCCCATACTCCAGTGAATTTTTCTTGCTGTGCTTTTTGACTCAACATAAAGTTAATCACTACTTTTGCTGCATCTGAGTTAGGGGCCGATTTTGGAATCGCAAGGTTATGACTATTAGTCATTGCACCATTAGTAAAATAACGTCTAACACTCGACGCAGAAATTTGTTGGGTGCTTTTTTCTTTGAGCCATTGGTTAGGGTTAAAACTCACGGTCATTGAAAGGTTTTTTTGTTGATATAATAGTAATTGTTCAGCAGCCGAGCTCGGAAATGCTTTTCCTTGTTGCCATAGGTATGGATGCAGTTGATCTAAGTATTGCCACAAAATGGGTAATAACTGATCTTGAGCTGGCACTGTGGCCGACAGATATAAACGCGGGTCCGCATCAGTTAAATCGACTAACAGCTGCTTTAAAAAAGTAGTGCCATGGAATTCAGGTGGCCTGGGATAGGTGATGGTTTGTGAATTATTTTTCGCAATAGTTAACAATGAATTTGCGCTAATTTGTGGCTGTTGAAACACCCCACCTTCAGCAATCAGGTTAAACTGGCCGATACCCCAAGGTACTTCATAACCATCCATAGGCTCACCAAAATCAACAGTAATAGGTAAACGATCAATCGCTAAAGAGGCAGTGTTGGGAATGGTTAACCATAAATTACCAAGTAAGAATCCTTGCTGCTTTAAATACGCAAAATTCTCACCATTAATCCACATCAAGTCAATCGCACTAGTACGGCCATTTTCAGCTTTGAGTCGTGAGATGGGTTCAGAAGGGTCAGTCACTTTAACGTGAATTAACTTTATTCGATATTCTTGAGCAATTTCTCGTGTTGCCCAGCGTAAATATTCATTCACCGCCTTTGAGCCACCCCAAGCGTAGAAATATACCGACTGACCTTTTGCTGCTTTTAGAGTTTGTTGCCACTGTGGGCTATTTTCTTCAACCATGGCGACAAACTTTACTGCTTTGTCAGCATTAGCGGGAGCCACAAAAAAAGATAAACAACATAATATAATTCCGCTGGCCAAATACTTAGAAAGTGGAGATGTCATTTAACCGCCAATCATAGTCTAGATAGCGAATACTAAATTTCTGCTTTTGTAACCACGTCAGTTGCTGGGGATCGTCGGCCATATCAACCTGATACAGCTGAATAAGGTCTTTAAGACTAGTAAAACCTTGTTGCCCCTTCTCAAAATCTTCACCATACCACTTAAAAATAGAAGAGAGGTTTACATGGTTATCGCTTAAGTTGATGGTATTGCGCTGATCATCAGATAAAAACTGACGCATTTGATCATCAAGCTGTTGATTTAATTTGTCTGCAACAAAAGCTTGGTTTCTCAGTGGTGGGCAACTCACTGCAGCACATACTAAAGCAGCATGTATGCGGGGGGATTTAAACCATACACGGATCATATCGTGCTCAATATCGTCTAAACTGTGTTTCCCTTCAAGCAGAGTAAAAAACGATTGTTTCCATGGACTAGAAAAAAAACTGCCTAAGTCTTTAATCGACTCAACTTTGCCGCTTTGAAACTTTTCATAATTGTGGTTAATTAGCTGTAAAGTAAAGCCATTATAAGCATTGATCAAAAAACTAAGTTGCTCATCGTCTGTCCATAACTTGTATTCGCTTTGTTTGACTGAAGACAACACGGCCAAATACTGGTTTAACTGTTCAGGCTGTTTATTCAACAGTTCGTAATCGACCCGCGTTTGCTTTTTATCAGGCGATAACTGCACCACATCACTTAACACCTGATCCAGCATTTGATGCTGATGGTCAAAAGCCTTTACAACAGTTGAGATCAGCATCAAAGCCGCTGCCAATAAAAAAGAGAGGCTATTTGAATTAACATGTTGGTTATCCATTACGAGCGACGCCATGTATGAAAGCGCTCAACAAATGCCAATAATTTTTTAGGTGCATGCGCTTGTTTCCAGACTCCTGCTGCATTTTTATTTGCTTCTGCCATAGTGGGGTAAATATGAATAGTACCGAGCAATTTATTCATACCTAGGTTGTATTTCATAGCTAAGACAAATTCAGCTAATAACTCACCTGCATGTGCACCTACTATAGTGGCACCCATTATCTTATCTTTGCCGGGCACAGTCAGTACTTTTACAAAACCACGAGCATGATCATCTGCTAAAGCTCGGTCTAAACCACCGATATCATAACGAGTCACTTCGTATGCTAAATTTTGTTCTTTTGCAGCGGTTTCATTTAAACCTACCGTAGCTATTTCTGGTTCAGTAAATGTGGCCCAAGGGATAACACGGTAATCGACTTTGAATGTTTTAAAAGGTCTAAACAGTGCATTCACCGCCGCAAACCACGCCTGATGTGCTGCTGTATGTGTAAATTGATAAGGCCCGGCCACATCACCTGCAGCCAAAATATTGGGATACTTAGTTTGTAATAATTCATTAGTCACAACAGTGCGATTAGTTTCGATACCTAACTTTTCTAAACCAAACCCAGTGAGGTTAGCTTGTCGTCCCACAGCAATGAGTATTTCATCGAATGGCAGTTTTTCTTGCTTACCGTCTTTTTCAAGCACAATAAACTTATCTTCAGCTGTCTTTTCAATCGCAATAGCTTTAGTGTTTAAACGTACATCAACTCCGTCTTTAATCAGTTGTTCGTATAAGTGCTGCGCTGCATCTGGATCTTCTTTTGCTAATAGCTGGGATAACATTTCAACTTGTGTGACCTGAGTACCTAATCGACCGAACGCCTGGGACAGCTCACTGCCAATAGGGCCACCACCTAATACAACTAAACGTTTTGGTTGTTCAGTTAAGTCCCACAAATTATCTGCAGTCAAGTAATCAACATCTTGTAAACCTGGAATAGGTGGCACAAATGCGCTAGCCCCCGTAGCTATCACAATGTTTTTAGTCGTTAACGATTGAATGCCGTCTGCGGTTTGAATATCGACCTGCCAAGGAGACACGATAGTTGCGCTACCTGTGACTACGTTTACACCCAGAGACTCGTAACGTTCGATTGAATCATGTGGTTCAATGGTTTTAATTACGCTGTGAACTTGGCTCATAACCGCTTTAAAATCGATTTGAGGCGCTGCGTAAGTCACACCTGTTTTTTGTGACTCCTTATGTATATGTGCCAACTTGCTAGCGTGTAATAAACTTTTTGAAGGCACACAACCTGTGTTTAAACAGTCACCACCCATTTTATGTTTTTCTACTAAAGTGACTGATGCTTTGACTGCCGCAGCTATATAAGCTGTCACTAACCCCGCCGCTCCAGCTCCAATTACCACTATATTACGGTCAAACGTCTTGGGTTTCTTCCAGCCTTTATAAACTCTGCGTTGTTTAAGCATATTAATAATGAATTTAGCAATAAGAGGGAATAACCCGAGTAACACAAAAGATAAGATCAAATCAGCAGAAACGATATCTGCAAGAGTATTAATCTCTACGAGCTGAAGACCTGCATTCACATAAACAACCGTGCCTATCAACATGCCTACTTGGCTTACCCAATAATATGTGAAGGTTCGAATACCTGTAACGCCCATGACTAAATTGATCACAAAAAATGGGAACAAAGGCACCATTCTCAAACTGAGTAAGTAAAACGCACCGTCTTTTGCAATACCTTCATCAATAGCTTTAATTTTATTAGAAAACGTTTTCTTAACCCAATCTCGCAACAAGAACCGAGAAACTAAAAAAGCGAAAGTAGCCCCGATAGTTGATGCAAACGAGGCCAACAACAATCCCCAACCTAGCCCAAATAATGCGCCGGCACCCAGAGTCAGAATTGCAGCACCAGGCAGACTAAGAGCGGTGACCACTACATACAATAAAAAATAGCCTATAAATGCTTGAAACCAATTCTGTTGAATAAAATTGGCTAACTGTTGTTGATTTGATTTAAGACTTTCAAGAGTCAGATATTGACCTAAATCAAAAACAAAAAAGGCGCCTATCAAACCTATGACGATGGCTAGAAGTATTCCGCGTTTAAAATTCATAGCGTTGTTGTACCTTAATTTTTAATAAACGATGTAATAATTAGTTAACATAAGACTCAACACGCCTCTGATATCAGTTGTGACAAACAAAGACCAAACCATAAGCGCATTTATTTCATGATGATAATGAATAGGTTGAATATTATTGTTAAAACACACTTTGCACAACTGGTCGTAGTCTTAGCATCGCACAATATATAAGGTATTGTTTACAAGACCTCACTGTTCCAGACTTAAAATATAATTAGCAACAAGCTTGATTAAGACATAGTGACTTACCTTATCTTTGCATCGCCTAAATTCAAGTAAACTCCTATCACACAATCTGAAAAATCTAAGAGTGCTCATTGTGAACAGAACTGTTGAGTGATGTAGAACCTTGAATAGCCGCGAGCTTAATACAAAATGATAACAAGATGCGTCACTAATTACTGCCCAACAACACCTTAAAACTCAAATTCAAAGAGTTTTTTTAGACTAATTATCTTAATCAAAAGGAACTAACGCTTGACCACTGTGCCAAGCTTGCTTATAAATGACCTTTATTAAGCAGCAAAGTGCGTTGAATGTCAGTTAAACACCCCATAATCGCTATCACTGGTTCGTCTGGTGCAGGCACAACTATGACTACCAATGCTATTCGACACATTTTTCGTAATTTGTCAGTCAATGCAGCGGTGGTAGCTGGAGATAGCTTCCATCGGTTTACTCGACCTGAGATGGAAGTTGCGATCCGCAAGGCGCAAGAACAAGGCAGGCACATCAGTTATTTTGGACCTAAAGCCAACGACTTTGAGATGCTCGAGTCTTTATTCACTGAATATGCTGAAACTGGCATGGGTAAACACCGCCAATATCTTCACACTTTTGATGAAGCGGTACCTTTTAACCAAATGCCCGGCACCTTCACCCCTTGGCAAGATTTACCTGAAAACACCGACGTACTTTTTTATGAAGGATTACATGGTGGCGTAACCAACGATGATGTAGACGTAGCCAAACACGTCGACTTATTAGTCGGTATGGTGCCGATAGTCAACTTAGAGTGGATCCAAAAAATTGTTCGTGACACTACAGACCGTGGGCATTCTCGTGAAGCAGTGATGAGCAGCATAGTGCGCAGCCTCGATGATTATTTTAAATTCATCACTCCACAGTTTTCACGTACCCATGTTAACTTTCAACGGGTGCCAACAGTCGATACATCTAATCCCTTCAGTGCCCGAGAAATACCCAGCCAAGACGAAAGTTTTGTAGTGGTGCGTTTTCGCCGCGAAATGAAGAGTGTTGATTACCCCTACCTACTTAAGATGATTGACGGCGCGTTTATGTCACGAATTAATACCATTGTAGTGCCTGGTGGGAAGATGGGTCTAGCTATGGAGCTTATATTAATGCCTCTTTTAGAAGAGTTACTAGATAAAAAACGCCGCGCTGGCTTTCAAATGGATTGGGTAAGTGAGAAATAAATAATGCTAAAGCCCATCAATACTGAGCAAAAACTTCCTATTAAAATCCGTATTTTAATTGGTATTGTTGCTGTTCCGTCATTAATACTGGCTGCTATGATTGTTTCAATGCTTATCAATCAAACAGCCGGCGAAATTAGCTTTTTCGAGGTGCTTTACTCCTTAGTAGGTGTCTTCGCTATGTATATTGCTTTAACCGGTAAAAAATTCTTTTAAGTTCTTTTTCGTAACACACCTTAAGACTGACTGCCTATGACAAACTTTGTAACAATCCAAGTGTATTACTAATCAACGCAATCTTTTGAATTAACTGGCTTTCACTTATAGTGTAGCTTGGCATGCAACTTATTTGGATTAGGTTATGGGACAAGAAACAACAAAAATTTTGGTCGTCGATGATGACATGCGTCTACGCAGTCTTTTAGAACGTTACTTAGTTGAACAAGGTTTTCAAGTCAGAGCCGCAGCTAACTCTGAGCAAATGGACAGATTGTTAGAGCGTGAAAACTTTCATCTTATGGTACTAGATCTGATGTTACCTGGCGAAGACGGTTTGTCTATTTGTCGTCGTTTACGTCAAAAAGAAAACGAAATTCCCATCGTAATGTTGACAGCTAAAGGTGATGAAGTAGACCGCATTATTGGCCTAGAAATGGGTGCTGACGACTACCTACCTAAACCGTTTAATCCACGGGAGTTACTCGCTAGGATAAAGGCAGTACTTCGTCGTAAAACAACTGAACCACCTGGCGCACCGTCTCTTGAAGAACAAATTATTGAATTTGGTAAGTATTCACTTAACCTAGGAACTAGAGAGATGAGTGCTGAAGGTCAGCCGATGACTCTAACAAGTGGTGAATTTGCGGTGCTTAAATCCTTAGTTACTCATCCTAGAGAACCTCTGTCTCGTGATAAACTAATGAACCTAGCACGTGGTCGTGATTATAGTGCGCTGGAACGTAGTATTGATGTGCAAGTATCACGCTTACGCCGGATGCTTGAAGAAGATCCTACAAATCCACGTTACATTCAAACCGTTTGGGGTTTGGGTTATGTGTTTGTACCAGACGGTGAAAATACGGCTTAACTTCCGTGATTAACGCTCATGATTACGTCCGCAATCATACCCGTACTTACACCTGTACATTTACTTAAATGAGATTTCTACCCAAAAGCTCTTTTGGTCAGACAGTCTTGTTGATTGGTATTTTATTGTTTATTAACCAAATTGTATCTTTGGTTTCAGTAACCTTTTATTTTGTTAGTCCCAATGTACAGCAAATTAATAATTTGCTTGCAACACAAATCAAGTTAGCTTTTGTTACGGATATCGACAGTCAAACGCCTAAATTAGATCCACGCTTTTACCAAGCCGCTGGTATGCATATTTATAGCCAGTCAGAAGCCATCAAAAATGGTTTAGAGCAATCGATACCATATCAATCTTGGTCAAAGCAAATGTCTGATAGCTTAGGTGGTGAAGCACAAGTCAGGATCACCCACGGCGAACCTTATCTGTATTGGATAAACCCACCACAAAATCCCAATATTTGGATTACTATTCCCATGGTTGGATTAGGGCAAGGCGATGGTTCACCGCATTTAGTTTATTTGTTAATGATTGGTATTTTAAGTGTTGGCGGTAGTTTGATTTTTGTTCGACGCTTAAATCGCCCTTTAAAAGCCTTGCAAGATGCGGCGTTATTAGTAGGCCGCGGGCAAGTGCCTAAGCCCCTAAAAGAAGAAGGTTCCAGTGAATTAATAGCTGTAACTCATGCCTTTAATCAAATGTCCAAGGGCATTAAACAACTCGAAGATGACAGAGCGTTGCTGACCGCTGGTATATCTCACGACCTACGCACTCCACTAACTCGGATAAGATTAGCCTCAGAAATGTTGCCTGAATCACAAGACTGGGTGAAAGAAGGCATAGTTCAGGATATTGAAGATATGAACGAAATCATTGATCAATTTATTGATTATGTTCGCCAAGACCAACAAGAGTGTATGCAAGCAAGCAATTTAAACGATCTTATCAGAGACGCCGCACAAGTCAGAAATATAGAAGAAAACCATGAAATTATTTTAGAGCTTGGATCATTACCAAAAACACTGATCAGACGAGTGGCCTTAAAAAGAGTATTAGACAACTTAATCGAAAACGCCTTTCGTTATGGCAGTAATAATATTGAAATCACTTCTAGACATTATAAAAAGGAAAAGCAGTTATGTTTTTCTATACGCGACTTTGGCCCCGGTATCCCAGAAGAACAGATACCAGGTCTTTTTGAACCTTTCACCCAAGGCGACAAAGCACGTGGAAGCCTCGGTTCAGGGCTCGGTTTGGCTATTATTAAACGTATAGTCGAAATGCATTCTGGGAAAGTAACGTTGCAAAATCATGCACAAGGGGGCTTAGTTGCCTCTGTGTTTATTAGTTATCAGATAATAAGTTAGTCGAACTTAAGTTACCTATTTAGTAAAGGACTCATACGATGATCAAACTACAAAAACTGACAGTAATAACATGCGATATCAGGAATTAGGCTGTGTGAGTTTTATATATTCACGCGGCCCAATACCAATTAACACAATATTCCTTCGCAATTGTCATGAAAAATGGAAAAATACAGCCTGTGCAGTTATCTAATACCCAATTTTTTCAATAGACCCCTAACCTTCCCTATTTATGTAGATACCTGTATACACCCAAATTAATTTTGTTATCGACTGTTAAATATCACGTCATGCTTGTCCCGCTGAAATATTAAACGTTCCAGCATGAATACTTTCTACATCAATTCCATCAAAGCTAAATTCTGTGTGACAGTATTGGCAGTTCATTTTTATAGCACCATCTTTGGCAACTATGTCAAGTAACTCCACCTTACTCACCGCAGTTAAAGCCGCAGCGCTGCGCTCTTTGCTGCAGCTACACTTAAATATAACGTTAGTTGCAGGGTATAATTCAAGTTCTTCCTGATGATATAGACGATGCAAAATATCTTCAGCCGCTAGCTCAAATAACTCTTCATCTTTAATAGTATCCGTCAAAGCACTTAAATGTTCGAAGGCAGTGTCAGCTCTATCTGTTGCTTGACTGCTAGTAGGCAATACTTGTAAAAACATACCGCAAGCTTTAGCTTGGTTATCTATCAACTGAGTGCGTAATATGACTTTTGTTGCTAACTGTTCTGATTGTTGAAAATATCCTTCAATACAACCAGCTAAGGTGGGTTTATCGAGTGCCACCATACCCTGATAGCGTTCACCTTTTTTAGGAGATATGGTTATCACCAGCACCCCTTTTTTGACCAATTCGCTAAATGTATTGGGCAAAGCTCCAAGATCCTCATCCCATCTAGCAACACCTCTTAACTGTTGATTGTGTGTCCCATTGATAACGGCGTAGCTGAGCGGTCCTTCACCTTGAATTTGAATAGCAATATCACCTTCAAACTTTAATGTTGCAGTCAACAAGCTAGCAGCTGCCATCAACTCACCCAGAAGCGTCTGGATAACAGGTGGATAAGGATAAGAGTCTAAAATGGCCTGAAAACTTTTTTCCAAACGTACCATTTCACCTCTTACGTTGCCTTGGTTAAATATATATCGATGAAGTTGGTCAAATACCATGTTGTCTACCTTGTTACCTTGAGTTTTATTGATGTTTAAATTGAATAATTTGACGGCGCTGTTTTTTATCTGGGCGACCGTCAGGTTTTGGGCTATGAAAGGCGCTTAATCTTCGTGCTTCTGCATTACTTGCGCGAAGCGTTTCGCTGGCTGAAGTTTCCTCGTACATTAATTGCGCAAGTGGAGCACCAAGGCGCTGTTCTTTTACTTGCAGCACCACCACTTCTTTTAGATCAAAACCCTGAGGAATTTTTATATTAGCTCCCAATTCTACTATTTTTCCAGCTTTACTACGCTGCTCGTTATATTGCACTTTACCAGATTGCACGGCATCTCTAGCTATGGAACGGGTTTTATAAAAACGAGCCGCCCAAAGCCACTTATCTAAGCGTACACTTTTACTTTCAACAGGATTCTTTTGCATAAGCTTAACTCTTTATTTGTAATTTTCTTTGTAAGAAAAATTGTATTTTTTTGTAACTAAGGTGGATTAAAGTTGTCCCAGAAGCCCCGACTAGTTATCATTAACATGCTAAGCTTTAATACCCTTATCGAGAGACAATGACCGTCGTTAATTATACCGCTAATCAATTATGGCTCCAACTAGTCAAAAACCAACAAAAAATTAATTTGTTGGTGGTGGCAATATTGGCCGTTTTTCTACTTTCTTACGCTGCAGAGCTGACTTGGCGCTTGTGGCCTCAACCTGCTTCTAATAACAGATCAGAAAATATTTCTATTAGCCAATCAGTTTTACCAGGAAATTCTAATAGCAGATTAAATCTCGCTGATATTAAGCGGCTTAATTTATTTGGTGATTTTAATGCTGCTCCAATGGAAGAGATAGAAGCGACAGATGCACCCGTTACACGATTGAATTTGACTTTAACAGGTGTTGTTGCCAGTTCTGTTAAAGATCAAGGAGCTGCAATAATTGAAAACCGTAACCAACAACAAACTTACGGAATTGGCGAAAAAATTGAAGGCACTAATGTCTCACTAAAAGAGGTTTATGCCGACAGAGTCATTATCAAAAATGGTTCTTCTAATGAGACATTAATGCTAGATGGTGTTGATTACAATAAAAACACCAGCAAATTGAGTCAAACACCAATGGTAACATCACAGTCTAGTAACCAAGGCTTGGAGCTTCGACAAACACTATCTAGCGATGCAATTCAAGCTAGTAGGGAATTACAAGACCAACCAGCCAGTTTCATTGATTATATTGCCGTATCGCCTCACCGACCTAATGGTCAATTGTTGGGATATCGCGTTAGCCCTGGTAAAAAGCCTACTTTATTTAAAGCGGCGGGGCTAAAATCTGGTGATGTAATTACTGATATAAATGGCCTAGATTTAACCGACATGCAGCAAGCTTTAGAAG